>CADBNU010000283.1 GCA_902796085.1 Heyndrickxia coagulans | reverse complement strand
TAACCCCTTTGGCCCTTTGTGTAGGCTTGTCAGACATTCTATCACGGATGATGAGGTTATAATAACCTTCTTTATATGATGGCACTATATCTTCAAATGTTAGCCCTAAAACCTCTCCTATACGCAGCCCATAATTATACATCAAATCAATAATCACTTTTTCACGTATTCCATAGCTCTTTTCAATTACATCCATAATTCTTTCGTATTGATAAGGCTTTATGTATTTCGGAACAGATTGTTGCTTAAATACTTTTTTATTTGCCTTGTATCTTTCCTGTGTCCCTCTATTTGCATGTGCAAAGAATCCATTACCTATAGTTGTACCTATTGTTATCGTTTCAAACAAAAATGAATCTGTTAGGCCATACATTTTCTCTAAAAAGTTCCTATAAACATTTAGATAGTTGTTATATGTCTGATTGTCTCGTCTAACCCGAAGATCAACGCTCCTACACTACCTTCTTTTTTTCCCCCTTCTAAAAACAAGCGTAGATCCCTAATATCACTGTTAGTTAAATTTTGTGGATTATCAATATGTACAAGTTCCAAAAAAGAGTAGAACACCTTTAAAGCTGAAAAAGCAGTTTCTCTTTTTTTATATTTGTCATCGCCAATCTTTTCATTCAAATAGATATTGGCATCTTCTATTAAGTTTCCTTTTAAATCTGTTATTATGAAGTAAGTTTTCCTTCTTACGGTTGATAGCTTAATAAAGCCAATTATCCCAAACTTTTGGATAAGCTTCATTTTTACTGTCGTATCGTTCATAAACTGTTCCTAACGATGTTTGTCTATCCTTAATTACCCCCATATAGTTTTACCCCCATGGTATAAGGTCCTCGGTCTATCGACCTGCGGATACGCCTCCCGCTGTGGGCTACGTCCCCATCCAACTGCAATTAGACTTTTATGTTTTTCTTTATAACTGAATATAGACAATAACCCCACTAATCATAAGTATAGAACATCATAAAAAAATATCCAATACTTTCCTGAAATCATGTACAGATACTTGGCTTTTCATAACCGAAAGTCGTTCCTACCGCTCCCATAAAAAAAGCAATAAGCCATAATGTTTTTTCTGGGATACGCCACATTTGTTTAACAGCCCGTCTTTTATCTAGCCCCATCACCAAAAAACCGATGACATTTACGATAATGAAAACTAGAGTGAAAATGTTTTCCAATAAGATCCCCCTATTCTTTTACCACACAAAATAAAACAGTCACTCTTCATAAGGAAGAATGACTGATTTCGTTAAACTTATTTATTTAATTGAGCTTTCGCTGCGTTTACTAACTCAGTGAATGCTTTTGGATCTGTAACTGCTAAATCAGCTAGCATTTTGCGGTTCACTTCAATACCAGCAAGTTTTAATCCATGCATTAAACGGCTGTAAGAAATACCGTTTTGACGTGCTGCCGCATTAATACGAGTGATCCATAATTTACGGAATTCACTTTTTCTTTTACGACGGTCACGATATGCATATACTAAAGATTTCATTACTTGTTGATTTGCAACTCTATATAAAGTATGTTTTGAACCGAAATAACCTTTTGCTAATTTAAGTACTCGTTTACGACGTCTACGCGTAACAGTACCACCTTTAACACGTGCCATAATAAAAACCTCCTAAAATTTCTTAAAGCTGTTTAAAAATTAGATCATATGTTTAATGCGTTTGTAATCTCCAGATGAAACGACTGCACTTTTACGTAATTTACGTTTTTGTTTTTGAGATTTATTTGCGAATAAATGGCTTGTATAAGCATGGGAACGTTTTAATTTACCAGTTCCTGTTCTTTTAAAACGTTTTGCTGAGCCTTTGTGTGTCTTCATTTTAGGCATGAGTATTCCTCCTTAAATTACTTATCCTTATCGGTTTTTGGTGCTAAAATTAAGAACATGCTTCGACCTTCCATTTTTGGTTTTGTTTCAATTGAAGCAATATCTGCACATTCTTCTGCAAATCGATCAAGCACCTTTTGACCAATTTCTTTATGTGTAATTGCACGACCTTTAAAGCGCAAGGAAGCTTTCACTTTATCGCCCTTTTGTAAGAACTTGCGAGCATTTTTTAATTTTGTATTAAAATCATGCTCATCAATTGTTGGGCTAAAGCGAACTTCTTTCATTGTAATTGTTTTTTGGTTTTTACGTTGTTCTTTTTCACGCTTTTGTTGCTCAAAACGGTATTTACCGTAATCCATAATTCTTGCCACCGGTGGTTTCGCGTTTGGAGCAACTAATACAAGATCGAGATTTCTGCGACTAGCGATTTCTAATGCTTCATTTTTTGACTTAATGCCTAATTGTTCGCCATTGGCATCAATTACGCGTAATTCACGAGCGCGAATGCCCTCGTTAACAATCATATCTTTGCTAATATTAAGACACCTCCAGAGATTGGTTGAATACCCTGTTTGAGTGAAGAAGGAACGCCTTGCATTTTATCCAATAAAAAAAGTGCAGGACTATACACCCGCACATCATTATTCTATGAATAACAAACATATCATCCGTTTGCTTAAACCTGTTAACAACTTTTAAAAGCGTTCTCCAGGTGAGAAGCGGGTGCCTCTTCTTTTACAAACATTGTATTCAATTTAACTTTCTCAATCTTAGCATATAATAGACATGATGTCAATAAGGCATGTTTATTTATTGCAACAGAGAAAATTATAGCAAACCTAATATAAAAATACAATAGTTTTTCTTTATTTCATATACAAATACGCCATTCACAGACTTCCTTTAAACTCCGCTCATTACTTACCGATAAAAAGAAAGACCGTTTGATAAACGATCTTTCTTCACCGATTTGAAAATATTAACGAAGTACCCGTGCTTCTTCTTTTATTTGTTGTAGGAATTCGTTAAAGGCTACAGTTTCAGATTTTTTCTCACCATATTTTCGAACATTCACTGCATTTTCCTCAACTTCTTTATCCCCTACAACAAGCATATAAGGGATTTTTTGGATTTGGGCTTCACGGATTTTATAGCCCATTTTTTCATCACGAAGATCCAATTCCACTCTTATGCCTGATTTTTTCAATTCATCATGAATCGCTTTGGCATAGTCAAAATGAAGCTCATTCGAAACAGGAATCACTTTGGCTTGAACTGGTGCCAGCCAAGTTGGGAACGCACCTTTGTATTCTTCAATTAAATATGCAACGAAGCGTTCCATTGTTGAAACAACACCACGGTGGATAACAACTGGACGATGTTTTTCACCGTCTTCACCAATATAAGTTAAGTCAAATCGTTCAGGTAATAGGAAGTCAAGTTGAACTGTAGATAATGTTTCATCTTTACCAAGGGCCGTACGCACTTGAACGTCTAATTTCGGACCATAAAATGCCGCTTCCCCTTCTGCTTCGTAATAATCAAGGCCAAGATCATCCATCGCCTGTTTTAACATACTTTGTGCTTTTTCCCACATTTCATCATCGTCGAAATATTTTTCCTTGTCTTCAGGATCACGATAAGATAGACGGAATTGATAATCTGTAATATTGAAGTCTTTATAAACTTCCAAAATTAACTCGACAACTCGTTTAAACTCTTCGTGTATTTGATCAGGACGAACGAAAATATGTGCATCGTTTAAAGTCATTCCACGAACCCGTTGCAATCCAGATAATGCTCCGCTCATTTCATAGCGATGCATCATTCCGAGTTCTGCAATACGGATCGGCAGTTCACGATAACTATGTGGTTCATTTTTGTACACCATCATATGATGTGGACAGTTCATCGGACGAAGCACTAATTCCTCGCCATCACCTAAATCCATTGGTGGGTACATATCTTCATGATAATGATCCCAGTGACCACTTGTTTTATACAAATCTACATTAGCTAACACTGGTGTATATACGTGGTCATATCCTAGTTCAATTTCTTTATCAACAATGTAACGTTCGATTGTACGGCGGATGGTCGCCCCTTTCGGAAGCCATAATGGTAAACCTTGTCCTACTAATTGGTTAATGGAAAATAGATCAAGTTCTTTACCGAGTTTTCGATGATCCCGTTCTTTTGCTTCCTCACGTATACGTAAATACTCTTCCAAATCTGCTTTTTTGAAAAAGGCAGTTCCATAAATTCGTTGCAACATTTTATTGTTACTATCGCCGCGCCAATAAGCACCAGCAATACTTAACAGTTTAAATTCTTTAATTTTACCGGTTGAAGGCACATGGATACCGCGACATAAATCGAAAAATTCACCTTGTTCATAAAAAGTAACGGTTTCATCTTCCGGAATAGCTTCAATCAGCTCTAATTTGTACTCATCCCCAATTTCTTTATACTTTTGAATGGCTTCTTCACGACTCACCACAATCCGTTTAATCTCGAGATTTTCACTAATAATTTTTTTCATTTCTTTTTCGATTTTTGGAAGATCATCAGGTGTAATCGCTGGTTCTACATCAACATCATAGTAAAAACCATTTTCAATTGTTGGTCCTACACCTAATTTCACATTAGGAAAAAGACGTTTAATCGCTTGTGCCATTAAATGAGCTGTACTATGGCGCATAATATCAAGACTTTCTTCATCTTTATCCGTTAAAATTTGGATTTCTCCATCCTCTTCAATTGGAGTTCTTAAATCTAATAATGTTCCATTCAACTTACCGGCTAACGCTTTTTTTCTCAATCCAGGACTAATAGATTGAGCGATATCTTCCGTTGTTACCCCTTTTGGAAACTCCTTCACTGCACCGTCCGGAAATTGAATTTGAATGACATCTGACATCATCTTTACCTCCTTGAATGAATAACTGTGAAAAAAAAACTCGTCCCTAAAGCTAGGGACGAGTTGAATTTACCCGTGGTTCCACCCTGATTCCCACAAAGTACAATAATATATCGATCCTTTGTGGCTCAGTTCCAATAACGGTTGGTACCGTCAACTATTACTAGGACTTGCCGTTCACAGTTGAAGTTTAAAGGTGGTAAGTTATTTATCCGTGTTAGGAAGTTTCCAGCCACGACTTCCCTCTCTGTAAACCGTAATAAATAACCCATGTCCTTCGCATTACTTTTCAATGATGATTTCATTTTTATATGATAGTATTATAATCATTTTAAATATAAAAAGCAAGAAGCAAATGAACTTCTTGCATTGGAATGCACATTTTTTAAAATTTATTAGAAATAGAATAATTGCTAAACTCACGTAACGAAAGAATCGTAATTTTTTCTTCAAATATATTTTTTAATGTTTGAATGATACCGAAATCAGGGTGGTCAGTAAATAAATAAATATGTTCTGGTGCAATCGATATAAGAGGGGCAATCGTAATCGAATCAACATAGACAGGATGGTCAGAAAGCAATTTCCGGTCAATCCGTTTATTGAGTTCAGACCGTTTCATCAATTGTTTTTGTTCATTAAAAAAAGTAAAGCCATCATCATGAACTAAATAGATCGTTTTCATTTGTGGTTTTCGATTCATTAAAAAACTGCGAAGATAATGAATAAACGCTTGGTAATCCTGTTCCATTTTATATTCATCAATGGCCGTTTCAATATAGGAAGACAATTTTTCCAAGTACGTTCTTAATCGAAACATCACAAAGGCATCAAAGGAAAAAGAACGATTATGAAATAATAGTTCATTTAAAGCATGATCAATTTGTCGTTCTTCTTGTTCATGATTCATATCAACCGTAAGATCCTTTCGTTTCCCATCCAATATGGAGAAGAGTATATTAATAATTTGCATTTGCTCGTCTTCATCCGTATAAAAAAACTCTTCCTGAATCACTCGTTTGCACCAATCTACCCTTTTTTTATGCATAATTAGTTTTTTCAGTTGTTTATGTATGATCAAAAGTCCTTTTTCTCGATTTTGGTCATCCATTTGGATCGTTAGGTCATGAAAACCTTTTTGGACTTGGATCATGTTTGAATCGGATTTTTTAAATAAACTATATAAAAAATCCAATTCTTCTCTATTTTGAAATTGTATTTTAATCAAACTTCGTCCCCCCTGTGAGGCATTCCTGTTTTCATATATATGGGGGGCTTGGACGTTTTAGAAGTACGTTTTCTTTTTTTAAACATTTAGTCTCGTGAACAGTTCCTTTTCAGTAAATCAAGCTCGGGTAATCAAATTAGAACATACAATTCGGTTGAATACAGATTAATGTCGTTTATTCTCCCCGTCAATTGGAACTGGCTCTGCCAAATAGCGAATACGTTCAATTATACGGGCTGCTTTAACGACTTCTTCTTCTCCCCTTTGGGAGTATGTTAAATGTTGTTGTAATTGCTCTAAGTCAAAGTTCGATGTGAAAAAGGTCGGGAGTTTTTCCAACATTCGATGCTGCATAATTGGACCAATGACTTCATCCCGTGCCCAACTTGAGACAGACTCCGCTCCAATATCATCAAACATTAAAACCGGTATTGTTTTTAACATATTTAGTTTTTCATCTAACGTATGATTCCCGATCGCTTGTTTCATTTCACGGATCAATTCCGGTACATAGACAATAATGGAAGGAATGCCTTTTTCCGCTAATTCATGGGCAATTGCCCCAAGCAAGAACGTTTTCCCTGTCCCGAAGGCTCCGTAAAAATAAAACCCTTTTTGGAAGTTTTTCCCGTCATAATTGGCAATAAATTGTTCAACCTTCTGAACGGCTTTAATACGATTCGGTGTATCTAAAATGATGTTCGTTAAAGAGGCTTCCAATGTTTCTTTGGGCATATATAAACATTGAATAAGTTGTTCCGCTTTTTTTCGTTCCTCTTCCATAACCCGTAATCGACATGGAACATAATGGACATCGATACTATTGTTTTTCAAAACAAGTTCAGGTTCATAACCCTTCAATATATTTTTACACTCAGAAACAGACTCACAGCATTCGCAGTCTTTGCATTGAGATGTAAATTCATACAGTTTACCGAGACTGCGGTCAATCATTGACCGTGTCACTTCTCCTTGATGGTTAGCCAAAAAGGCTTTCACCCGATTATCATTCAAAACTTCCCTGCGCATCTCTTCATACCGTTTTTGAAAATCACCGCGTGCCGCCATTTTTTTTAACGTATCACCGATATTTTTCACCGGTATCACCTCCTATTTTTTATATTTTTTCAACCGTTCCTCTAATTTCTTCTTCTCGGCTTCAAAATCAAAATTTTCATCAACTTCCACCTGTTTCGTTTGACCACCGTTTTTAAGCCAATCAGGTACAGGTTCTTGTCTCGTTGTTCTTGTAGTTTTTCGTGGTGAAGATTTGATCTCTTTTTGCTGTTTTTGCCAATCAACGTACTTACGATGTTCGCTTTTAGCCAACTCCATGGCCTCTGTCACAGTTTTTACTTTTTTCCGAGACCAATGAGAAGCAATTCGTTCCACAAAGGATTTCGTCAATTTCATATCTGTACGCAACATACAATATTGAATTAATACGTTCACAACACCAGGGGTTAAATTTAGTTTCACCATAATTTCTTCAATTAGCCTTAAATCACTTTCAAGGGGCTCTGAACCTTCCGAAAGGTCGATTAATAGTTGTCTTGGACTAACCGTTTCCAAGTAGCGGATTAACCGCTCTTCTTGTGTTTTTGGCACATCGATATTGGCATAATAAATTGGTGATTGCGTCCGGTCCACTAATTTGGGAAGAGAACTATAATGTTCGATCGTATACCAATCTCTGGCAGCTTTACGCAAGGCTTCAATATCGATTTGATTTTGTTCATTAATTGCGCTGTATAAAATATTTTTCATTTGAATAGCATCTATTTCATATAGAAAAGCTAATTTGATAATCACATCTTTTACTTCTGTGGTAATCGCCTGTTTTGGAATGACCGATTCATTAAGCCCCGCGAGAAATAAATCAAAATCAAAATGTGGCGGTTGCACCATGATCGTTTCTGGTATTTCCTTTGTAGGATATTTTACTGTTAAATCATGTTCATCTATCTGGTCATGATAAGGAAAATGGGATGATGAAAAAACATCCTGAAACCCTTTCGTAATTTTATCGAATCCTGTTTTATCAATCACTTTATTGGCAAACGTCTGTTTTAAACGATTGTAATAATCGCGACCAACTTTTTGATATAAATAGATATTGAGTAAGCCATCCGTAAAAAATTGCTTTGGCGAAAGGGGAGGTTTCATCACATAAATAAACGAACGCAAATCTTCGTTTTCTTTCATATAAGTTTCCATTAACCCGATCGCTTCAAGTTTTTGCCTAGCTTCGTAAATTTGTGATAAATTTAAATCTAGCAAATTCATTAAATAGTAATGGGAAGCAGGCTCCGTTTCTAGTTTTCCATCTTCCACTTGATTCAATAAAGTAAAATATAAACTTATGCAAACAGGACCAATTAATGGTTGGTAAAGTAATGTTAGTACTTTGTTATCTCCAATATTTTGCATACCATCAATTGAAACGATGTATTGATCTCCGGGTATGATTTCTTTCCAATGTGGTTCCATAGAAACATCCTTTAAATATTTTATTCAGAATTAGATTGACCTTTTTTTAATATGTCTTTCAGTTCTTCAATAAAAACATTAATGTCTTTAAATTGACGATAAACCGATGCAAATCGTACATACGAAACTTCATCTATTTTTGCTAGTTTATCCATTACCATTTCTCCAATGGCTTCACTTTTTATTTCAGATACCCCGATATTCCGTATTTCACGTTCAATTTCTGCCGTTAAATCTTCTAACTGTTTAAAAGGAACGGGGCGTTTCTCACAAGCTTTGACTAATCCTCTTAAAATTTTATCACGACTAAATTCTTCCCGATTTCCATCTTTTTTAATAACGATTAATGGTGACTGTTCAACTCTTTCAAAAGTTGTAAAACGATGACTACATGACTCGCATTCTCTTCGTCTTCGAATTGATCGTCCATCTTCAACAGGTCTAGAGTCAATCACTCTTGTGTTATGGAAATTACAAGTTGGACATTTCATATTTTCACCTCTTCATCAATCTTTGTAACGAAAACTTTATGATAAACAGCCTCGATCTTTATCTTCTTAATAGAATAACATATCTTTCTTCTATAATTGAATTTTCCACGCTTTTATATCCCATTTCAATTTTACTATATTTCCAGGGAATAAGGAAAGGTATGATGATAGTCAAAAAGGGAGGTTCCTATTTCAGACGGGATTGGAACAATCTTAATTATATGTGGGGGAAAAATGAAAAATCCGCCATTTACATGACGGATCTTTAACAAATATATTTTTTACACTCGACTTGGTTCTTTTGCTAACTCATTTGCAACAAGTTTTACTAGATCAACGACGCGGCAAGAATAGCCCCACTCGTTATCATACCAAGCTAGTACTTTTACTTTATTACCTTCCATGACCATTGTAGAAAGTCCATCTATAATTGCGGAATTCTCATTTGTTGTAAAGTCAATGGAAACAAGCGGTTCATCAGTTATATCGAGAATTCCAGCTAATTCATTTCGACTCGCTTGTACAAAAGCTTCGTTCACTTCTTCTGCTGTCACTTCTCGTTTGACATCTACAACTAAGTCCACCAGTGAAACATCTGGTGTCGGGACGCGCAAGGCAATACCGTGTAATTTTCCATTTAAATGTGGTAATACTTTACCGATGGCCTTTGCTGCACCCGTGGTTGTTGGAATAATGGATTGTCCACAAGCGCGAGCACGGCGCAAATCTTTATGTGGGTTATCAATATTTTTTTGGTCATTTGTGTATGCGTGAACCGTTGTCATAAAACCGTTGTCTACACCAAACTTTTCATCAAGAACGCGGACTACTGGTGCTAGACAGTTTGTCGTACAAGAAGCATTGGATATAATGTCATGCTTCTCAATTTCTAATTTGTCTTCATTTACACCGACAACAATTGTAACATCTTCATTTTTTCCAGGTGCAGTTAGAACGACTTTCTTTGCTCCTGCCTTTAAATGAAGTGCTGCTTTTTCTCTGGAGTTGAATTTTCCAGTTGCTTCTATAACTATATCTATATTTAAATCCTTCCAAGGTAATTCTTCCGGATTTCGATTATTAACAAGCAATACCTTTTTACCATTCACAATTAAGCAATTTTCTCCGGCTGTTACATCCCCTTCAAATTTCCCATGAATGGAATCATATTTGACTAAATGTGCTAATGTTTCAGCTGGATAACTTGCGTTAACCGCTACAATGTCTAAGTCATGCGATTGGATTGCTTTGCGAAATACCATTCGCCCGATTCTCCCGAAGCCGTTAATTGCCACTCGATTAGTCATTAAAAAAGTGCCCCCTTGTAAATTTATGATACACATTTAGTTTGTTTTTCGTTAATTAGTATAACATATTTTATGAAAAAATAGCATATATATTTCCACTTTTTTAGAAAAATGTTGATTAACCTACGAAATTTAACACTTTATCAAAATTTCCTAGTAGATAAAAGGTTAAGAAAGAGGCACGAAGATATAATATGTTATACTAATGATCTGTCTATGAAATAAAGGAGCTGTCCATAAAGTCTGACATTGCGGATCATGGATAGGTACGTTGGCAAACGGATATCCAGTGGCAC
>CADBNU010000282.1 GCA_902796085.1 Heyndrickxia coagulans | reverse complement strand
TAATATAATAAATTAAAGTCAAATATAGTCAAAGTCAATTGGTAACAGATATGCAATTGATGGAGGGAGAACATTTGAGAAGTATCTCAGATATTATAGAGGAGTACTTGAAGAAAATTTTAGAAAAAAGTAAAGACGATATTTTAGAAATCAAGCGAAGTGAGATCGCAAGTAAATTCCAATGTGTCCCATCTCAAATAAATTATGTAATTAATACACGCTTCACGATTGAGAGAGGTTACCTCGTAGAAAGTAAACGGGGTGGTGGTGGATATATTCGAATTATAAAGGTTCGACCAAATAGTAAAAAGCAATTTATTGATCAAATGCTTTCATTAGTTGGCAATAAAATATCACAAACGGCTGCCACAGATATCATTGAAAATTTATTAACTGAAGAAGTCATTACGAATCGTGAGGCGAGGTTAATGTTAAATGCTCTAGATCGTTCTATTATCTATTTAGATTTACCTGAAAGGGATTTTTTGAGAGCAAGAATTTTAAAAGCTATGCTTATTTCTTTAAGATATGAGTAGTGAGGTGATTCGGGTGAAATGTCAAGAATGTCAAAAGCGACCAGCAACAATCCATTTTACAAAAATTATTAATGGCGAAAAAACGGAAGTTCATCTATGTGAACAATGTGCTCAAGAAAAAGGCAATGTCATTATGTTTAATAACACATCGGGATTATCAATTAATAATTTATTAGCAGGATTATTTAATTTTAACCCGAATATAGAACATACACAAAAAAATGCATTGCATCCAAATGAAATTATTCAATGTGACCATTGTGGTATGACTTTGAATCAGTTTATAGAAATTGGACGTTTTGGTTGTGCCAATTGTTATGATGCATTTCAGGATCAAGTTACAACTATTTTGAAAAGACTGCATGAAGGAAATTGGAAACATAGAGGGAAAATACCACAACGTTCAGGTGGCAATATCCATTTGCGAAAAAAAATCGATATTTTAAAAGAAACCCTCCAATCTCTGGTTGCCAGGGAAGAATTTGAAAAGGCAGCTGAAGTTCGAGATGAGATTCGTCTATATGAACAACAATTACAAGAGGGAGGGGAATAATATGTCACTTGAACGATTTTTAAATCAATCGGTTAGTCCTTGGATGAATGCTGAAGGTCCAGAGTCGGATATTATTTTAACTTCTCGAATCCGATTGGCTAGAAATTTAAAGAACCATGCCTTCCCAACAATATCCTCACAAGAAGAGGCGAAAAAAGTATTAGAGAAATTTCAAGGAATGATACCATTATTAAATTTGTATCCTTTAAAAGATGCAGAGTTTTTAAAAATGGAACATTTACAACCTTTACACAAACAAGTATTAGTAGAAAAACACTTGATTAGCCCTAATCTTGCTGAACAATCTTCTCATGGCGCTTGTTTACTGTCACAAGATGAAGTGATAAGTATTATGGTTAATGAAGAAGACCATATACGGATTCAATGTATTTTCTCTGGTCTACAGTTGGAAGAGGCATTCAATTTAGCCAATGCGGTTGATGATCAATTAGAACAACATTTGGATTATGCATTTAGTGAAGTAAGAGGATATCTTACAAGTTGTCCTACCAATACAGGAACAGGATTACGTGCTTCAGTTATGATGCATTTACCAGGTTTAGTTATGACACAACAAATGAAACAATTAATTCCTTCAATAAATCAACTTGGTTTTGCTGTGCGTGGAATTTATGGAGAAGGCAGTGAAGCGTTAGGCAATATTTTCCAAATTTCGAATCAAATGACACTTGGGAAATCAGAACAAGAAATAATCCTAGATTTAAAAAATGTTGTTGAACAAATTGTCCAACAAGAACGATCGGCAAGAGAATCGATTGTAAAAACAGCTGGTATCCAACTCGAAGATAAAGTTTGGCGATCGCTTGGTATTTTAAAAAATAGCAGAATTATTGAAACAAAAGAAGCTGCAAAATGTTTATCTGATGTCCGTTTGGGCATAGATATAGGATATATAGAAAATATTTCCAAAAATATATTGAATGAACTTATGATTTTAACCCAACCTGGATTTTTACAACAATATGCAGGCGGACCTCTCCGTCCATTTGAACGGGATGTACGACGTGCCACTTTAATACGAGAACGTTTACTATTAGAAAAGAATTCCTAAAAGGGGGAAATGAAATGTTATTTGGTCGATTTACAGAAAGAGCTCAAAAAGTGCTTGCCTTGTCACAAGAAGAAGCGATTCGTTTAAATCACAGCAATGTGGGAACCGAACATATTTTGCTAGGTTTAGTCCGTGAAGGTGAAGGAATAGCAGCTAAGGCACTTTTTGCCATTGGTCTTACATCAGAAAAAATTCAAAAAGAAGTTGAAAATTTAATCGGTGTAGGAAAAGAGAAAATACAGACACCACAGTATACTCCAAGAGCAAAAAAGGTTATCGAATTATCAATGGATGAGGCTAGGAAATTAGGTCATTCTTATGTCGGAACGGAACATATTCTTCTTGGCCTAATTCGTGAAGGAGAAGGAGTAGCAGCCCGTGTTTTAAGTAATCTTGGTGTAAGTCTAAACAAAGCGCGTCAACAAGTATTACAATTGTTAGGCAATAATGATTCTGGTAGTGCGAATGGTGCGCAGACTAATGTGAACACACCTACATTGGATAGTTTAGCAAGGGATTTAACGCAAGTGGCGCGAGAAGGTGGTTTAGATCCAGTTATTGGGCGTAGTAAGGAAATTCAACGAGTTATTGAAGTGTTAAGTCGAAGAACGAAAAACAACCCAGTTTTAATCGGTGAACCTGGTGTTGGGAAAACAGCGATTGCAGAAGGATTAGCACAACAAATCGTCGATAATGAGGTCCCAGAAATATTAAGAAATAAGCGTGTAATGACATTAGATATGGGTACAGTCGTTGCTGGTACGAAATATCGTGGTGAGTTTGAAGATCGGCTGAAAAAAGTGATGGATGAGATTCGTCAAGCTGGGAATATAATTTTGTTTATTGATGAGTTGCACACATTAATTGGTGCTGGTGGAGCTGAAGGTGCAATAGATGCATCCAATATTTTAAAACCTTCATTAGCTAGAGGAGAACTTCAATGTATTGGCGCTACAACTCTTGATGAATATCGTAAATATATAGAAAAAGATGCAGCATTAGAGAGGAGATTCCAACCGATTACGGTTGATGAACCGACAGTGGAAGAGTCTATTAAAATTTTACAAGGACTACGTGATCGTTATGAAGCTCACCATCGTGTTGCAATAACGGATGATGCAATAGAGGCTGCAGTGAAATTATCTGATCGTTATATTTCCGATCGCTTCTTACCGGATAAAGCGATTGATGTGATTGATGAAGCAGGTTCGAAAGTACGTCTACGTAGCTTTGCAACACCACCAAGCTTAAAAGAATTGGAAGGAAAACTGGAAGAAGTTCGTAAGGAAAAAGATGCGGCTGTACAAAGCCAAGAATTTGAAAAAGCCGCTTCATTAAGAGATATGGAGCAAAGACTACGTGAACAATTAGAAGAAACAAAGAAAGAGTGGAAGGAAAAACAAGGAAAAGAAAATAGTAAAGTGACTGTCGATGATGTAGCGAAGGTCGTAGCAAGCTGGACAGGAATACCAGTATCGAAAATTGCTGAGTCTGAAACTGCAAAATTGTTAAAACTTGAAGAAGTTCTTCATTCCCGGGTGATTGGTCAAGAAGAAGCAGTTAGCGCTGTTTCAAAAGCTGTTCGTCGCGCAAGAGCTGGATTAAAAGATCCGAAACGACCAATTGGTTCCTTTATTTTCCTTGGACCTACTGGCGTTGGAAAAACCGAACTAGCTCGAGCTCTTGCTGAAGCAATGTTTGGTGATGAAGATGCAATGATTCGCATTGACATGTCTGAATATATGGAAAAACATTCGACATCACGTCTTGTTGGTTCACCTCCTGGTTATGTTGGTTATGATGAAGGCGGTCAACTAACAGAAAAAATACGCCGAAAGCCATACTCAGTAATTTTACTTGATGAAATAGAAAAAGCTCATCCTGATGTATTTAACATTCTCCTACAAGTTTTAGAAGACGGCAGATTAACAGATTCTAAAGGTAGGACTGTTGACTTCAGAAATACAATTGTAATTATGACTTCCAATATTGGTGCTGAGTCTTTAAAACGAAATAAATACGTTGGTTTTAATGTCCAAGATAGCAACCAAGATTATAAAGACATGAAGGGTAAAGTTTTGGAGGAATTGAAAAAGGCCTTCCGTCCGGAATTTATAAACCGTGTTGATGAAATTATTGTATTCCATGCTTTAGAAAAAGAACATCTAGTAAAAATTGTTGATTTACTATTAAATACTCTGTTTAAACGTCTTGGAGAACAAAATATCGAGTTAGAATTAACGGACCGTGCAAAAGAAAAAATTGTAGAAGAAGGAAACGATCCGGAATATGGTGCGAGACCACTAAGACGGGCGATTCAGAAAAATATTGAAGACCTTTTATCCGAAGAACTATTGAAGGGTACTGTAACTAACGGTAAAAAAGTAATTATTGATGTGGAAAGTGGAGAATTTGTTGTTCGAACAGATTCAAAAGTATTTTCTTAATCTAAACTTACTACAAAAGTAGGAGTAGGCAACTATCGAATATAAATCTTTCGAGGGGTTGCCTTCCTCCCTTTTTATATGGGAGAATGATTTAAAGTAATATCATGAAGAGTGATAATTAAAAGGGGAAAGTATATGGCAAAGGTTAAATCAAAATTTGTGTGCTCCTCTTGTGGTTATGAAACAGCGAAATGGATGGGGAGATGTCCAAATTGTAATCAATGGAATACGATGGTTGAGGAGATTCAAGAAGTTAAAGGTAATCGTCGTGTTGCTTTCTCCCATTCAACTAAAGTAACAGGTTCAGATATTAAGGCCGTTTCAATAACAAATGTGAAATCCGAAGAAACACCGCGTATCGAAACAAGATCAAAAGAGCTTAATCGGGTTTTAGGTGGCGGAATTGTAAATGGTTCTCTTGTTTTAATTGGAGGAGATCCTGGAATAGGTAAATCCACATTACTTTTACAAGTATCTAGTCAATTGGCAAGTAATGGACTGAAAGTTTTATATATTTCAGGGGAAGAATCCGTCAAGCAAACAAAACTACGAGCGGATCGACTAGGGATCCAATCAGAAAACCTTTATGTTTATGCTGAAACTAATCTGCATTATATTGAACATACGATTAATGAATTACAGCCTGATTTTGCCGTCATTGACTCCATTCAAACAATATTCCATCCTGATATAACTTCTGCTCCTGGTTCCGTATCACAAGTAAGAGAAACAACAAGTGAACTTATGCGTATTGCGAAAACAGTTAATATACCAATTTTTATTGTAGGACATGTAACAAAAGAAGGGGCGATTGCAGGCCCACGGTTACTAGAGCATATGGTTGATACCGTCTTATATTTTGAAGGAGAAAGACATCATACATTTCGTATATTGCGAGCAGTAAAAAACCGTTTCGGTTCAACCAATGAAATCGGTATTTTTGAAATGAAAGAAGAAGGTTTAATTGATGTTGCTAATCCTTCAGATGTCTTTTTGGAAGAACGATTGCAAGGTGCTTCTGGTTCGTCCGTTGTCGCTTCAATGGAAGGTACACGTTCTATATTAGTTGAGATTCAGGCATTACTGACTCCTACGAGTTTTGGAAACCCGAGGAGAATGGCGACTGGTATAGATCATAGTCGTGTATCGTTATTGATGGCGGTTCTTGAAAAGCGTGTCGGATTGTTATTACAAAACCAAGATGCTTATTTGAAAGCTGCTGGTGGTGTTAAACTCGATGAGCCAGCAATTGATTTAGCGATTGCTATAAGTATTGCATCTAGTTTTTATGATAAACCAACCAAAACAACCGACTGTTTTATTGGTGAAGTTGGTTTAATGGGTGAAATCAGACGGGTGTCAAGGATCGATCAGCGGGTTAAAGAAGTCGAGAAATTAGGTTTCGAACGGGTATTTGTACCAAAAAATAATTTAGGGAACTGGGTAACGTCAAGGAATATAGAGGTAATAGGCGTGTCTATGATAAAAGAGGCTATTCAAAAAGCACTAAATTGATAGATCATCTTTATGACAATAAATCAAATAATATTTCATAATGCTAACATTTAATAAATATTTTGTAATTATACGTTTCAAAAATGCCTAGTTGTTTATAATGAATTATGAGGAGGTGAATGACTTGCTAACAAGAATTGTACAAATTTGCTTTCTACTTGTCGGAGGAACTTTAGGTGTATTGTTTTTACCTTTTATTTTTGAATTACTCAAAATAGACCATATCGTATTCCTAAATAACCCTTATACCTCAGCAATTTTAGGTGCTATTATTTTTTTTCTTATGACGTTTTGGGCAGTAAATTATGTGATTCATTTTATAAAGTGGCTGGAAGAAAAGCTTTTAAAGGCGCCAGTTGCTGAATTACTTACTGGAACAATTGGATTAATACTAGGATTGATCGTTGCTTATTTAATTAACTCTGCTCTAGAATCAGTTCTATTCCCAGTACTAAATGATATCGTCCCTATTATCCTTACTTTGTTATTTGGCTACCTAGGTTTCCAAGTTGGTTTTAAGAAACGAGAAGAACTAATGAGTTTATTTACAAATCGAGGGAATAAGAAAAAGGCAATTGATGAAGAAAGTATTAAAACACAAGGTCCACGGTTAAAGATACTAGATACAAGTGTTATAATTGATGGACGGATTGCTGATATTTGTAAGACTGGATTTCTGGAAGGGACAATTGTAATTCCACAATTTGTACTTTTAGAATTACAACATATTGCAGATTCATCTGATGTGTTGAAGAGAAACAGAGGACGAAGAGGCTTAGATATATTAAATAAAATTCAAAAGGAATTACCGATAAAAGTTGAAATTTATGATGGTGATTTTGAAGATATTCAGGAAGTGGATAGTAAATTAGTTAAATTAGCAAAATTAACAAACGGTACGGTTGTAACAAATGATTTTAATTTAAATAAAGTTTGTGAATTGCAAAAAGTAAAGGTTCTAAATATTAATGATTTAGCTAATGCTTTGAAACCAGTTGTTTTACCAGGTGAAGAAATGAATGTTCTTGTCATAAAAGATGGTAAAGAACAGAACCAAGGTATAGCGTATTTAGATGATGGTACAATGATCGTTGTCGAAGAAGGTCGGAATTATATCGGTAAAACAATTAATGTATTAGTAACGAGTGTATTACAGACATCGGCAGGTCGAATGATTTTTGCAAAACCGAAATTATTAGAAAAGGCATTATAACAATTTAAAGAACTTATTTTGGGAGATCGATATTTGAACAAAGGTCTCCCTTATTTTATTATATATAAAGAATAAAATGAAGGAAAAACAGGGGAATCAATATGGAATATAAGGTTATAATCCCTGCAGCGGGCATGGGAAAAAGAATGGGATTTGAAAAAAATAAACTACGGATTCATTTATTGAATAAACCAATAATCGCTTATACCATTGAGGTTTTTGAAAAAGATCCATGGTGCTCATCCATCCTATTAGTGATTAATGAGCAGGATAGAACATTTATGGAGGAACTGGTGAAGACTTCTAAATTCTCTAAAGTTAAAGAAATTGTTAAGGGTGGACAGGAAAGACAGGAGAGCGTATATAAAGGCTTGAAAAAGATTGAGAAGGAATCAATCGTCCTTGTACATGATGGTGCAAGACCGTTTGTTCATGTTGACGATATACATAAACTCGTTCAAGTTACTAATCGTAAAGGTGCTGCTGTTTTAGCAGTACCAGTAAAGGATACAATAAAAAGAGTAAAAGAAGGTGTCATACAAGAGACATTGGTTCGTTCAGAACTTTGGTCAATTCAAACACCTCAAGCTTTTCATCTTTCACTATTAAAACAAGCATACGATAAAGCGGAACAAGAAAAATACATCGGTACAGATGATGCAAGTCTTGTGGAGAATATGGGACATAAAGTCGAAATTGTCAAAGGGAACTATAATAATATAAAAATAACAACACAAGAGGATTTACTTTTTGCGCATGCAATTATAAATAATAACGATTTACTAAAAAAGTCGAATCTAAAATTCAAAAGACAACAGTAAATTAAAATAGAAGAGGAGATATAAGAATGTTTCGTATAGGACAAGGATATGATGTTCATCAATTAACAGAGGATAGACCATTGATTATTGGTGGTATTCAAATTCCACATGAAAAAGGATTACTCGGCCATTCCGATGCGGACGTTTTATTACATGCGATTACGGATGCTATATTAGGTGCGGTTGGACTAGGTGATATCGGCACACATTTTCCAGATACTGATGTTGCGTATAAAAATGCAGATTCATCATATCTTTTAAGTGAAATTTGGAATAAAGTAAAGGATATGGGATATCGTTTAGGAAATGTAGACTGTACCATTATCGCTCAAAAACCAAAAATGGCGCCTTATATTCGGAATATGAAAGAGAACATTGCTAAGCTGTTAGATGCTGAAATAAGTCAAGTTAATGTGAAGGCAACAACGAATGAAAAGTTAGGTTTTATCGGGAGAGAAGAAGGGATTGCTTCAATTTCGGTTGTTCTGCTTGAAAAAATTAAAAAATAGCTTACATTACTTAACAAAGTGCCCTTAATTTGGTGTAAAATAAGATAGGTTTGCTAAACATACATAAAAAGCATTGTTTATTAAAATTGGAGGTATAAATTATGAGTACTATTCGTGTTCGTTATGCTCCTAGCCCAACGGGACACCTACACATCGGGAATGCAAGAACAGCATTATTTAATTATTTATTTGCAAGAAGTCAAAATGGTAAACTGATTATTCGAATTGAAGATACAGATGAAAAGCGTAATATTGAAGGCGGAGAGCAAAGCCAGTTAAAATATTTAAAATGGCTTGGCATAGATTGGGACGAAAGCATAGACGTAGGTGGTGAATACGGGCCATATCGACAATCCGAACGTATCGAAATTTATAAAAAATATTATGAAGAATTATTAGAAAGAGGATTAGCTTATAAATGTTACTGTACGGAAGAGGAGTTGGAAAAAGAAAGGGAAGAACAAAGAGCTCGTGGTATTGTTTCACCTCGTTATTCTGGTAAATGTAGACATTTAACAAAGGAAGATCAAGAACAATTAGAAAAAGAAGGTCGAAAACCAAGTATTCGTTTTCGTGTACCAGAAGGTAAAACCTATCAATTTAACGATATTGTTAAAGATGAAGTTTCTTTTGAATCAAATGATATTGGTGATTGGGTAATTGTGAAAAAAAATGGGGTACCTACTTACAATTTTGCAGTGGCCATTGATGATCATTTGATGAAAATTAGCCATGTATTACGTGGAGATGACCATATTTCCAATACACCGAAACAATTAATGATTTATGAAGCCTTTGGTTGGGAACCGCCTAAATTTGGCCACATGACATTAATTGTGAATGAAAATCATAAAAAATTAAGTAAACGAGATGAAACCATCATCCAGTTTATGGAACAGTATGAAGAGTTAGGCTATCTTCCAGAAGCACTTTTCAACTTCATTACTTTACTTGGTTGGTCACCGGTTGGAGAAGAAGAAATTTTCACCAAGGAAGAATTGATCAAAATATTCGATCCGAAACGTTTATCTAAATCACCCGCTGTGTTTGATCGGAACAAACTAACTTGGATGAATAACCAATATATTAAATCAGTAGACTTAGATAAAGTTGTGGAACTTTCTTTACCACACTTGATTAAAGCGGGGAGAATTTCTGCAAATCCATCTAAGGAAGAAATGGAATTTGCCCGGAAACTTATAGCACTATATCAAGAACAAATGAGTTACGGAGCAGAAATTGTTCCGTTAACAGAGCTCTTCTTTAAAGATGAAATTGTTTATGGTGAAGAGGAGCAAGAAATCTTAAATGAAGAACATGTACATCAAGTGCTAAAAGTATTATTGCAAGAAATGGAACAAGTTGAACCTTTTGTTTCATCGGAGATTATGGCGGCCATTAAGCGAGTACAAAAAGCTACAGGGGTAAAAGGTAAAAAATTATATATGCCAATTCGGGTAGCTGTATCAGGTCAAGCC
Source organism: Heyndrickxia coagulans (assembly GCA_902796085.1). Lineage (GTDB taxonomy): Bacteria > Bacillota > Bacilli > Bacillales > Caldibacillaceae > Pallidibacillus > Pallidibacillus thermolactis. The sequence continues at coordinate 17,102 of CADBNU010000282.1, read as the reverse complement.
CACGGTCCTTCAATAGGAGAAACTATTGAGTTATTAGGTAAGGATAAAGTTGTCCAAAGAATTAAAAGACTTTTGGATTAACATTTTTTAAAAAATATAATATAGTAATGATACAAACAAAATTATTGAAGAGAAAGCTTTGAAGAGGAGAAGTAGGTATTGACGCTTTTTTAGAGAGGGTCACCACCGGCTGAAAGTGACCTAAAGCCCCTCAATATCGAAATGCACCTCTGAGCCCTTTATCGAACAACTTTATATGTTCAGTAGATAAAGGCGGGAGCCTGCCGTTAACAGGAAGAGTTGAGACAATTCTACCTAAATATAATGAGAATTGTCTAAACAGAGTGGAACCGCGCAAACAAGCGTCTCTGTCAGATGGCAGAGGCGTTTTTTTATAGGGGAGATTTCCAAATAGCTTGGAATTTTGGGAGATGGAAAATGAGAAGTAATTCCAAATAGGGGTGATATAAATGTTTAAACGTTTGAAAGAAGATATCGAAGTTGTTTTTGAACAAGATCCTGCTGCTCGAAGTGTGTTAGAAGTTGTGTTAACTTATTCGGGATTACATGCGATCTGGTCTCATCGGATTGCTCATTGGTTTTTCCGCCGCAATATGAAGTTTATTGCACGATTAATTTCTCAAATTAGTCGTTTTTTTACCGGTATTGAAATTCATCCAGGTGCAAAAATTGGAAGAAGACTTTTTATTGACCATGGAATGGGTGTTGTTATTGGTGAGACATGTGAGATTGGTGATAATGTTACGCTTTATCAAGGTGTGACATTAGGAGGAACAGGAAAAGAAAAAGGTAAACGGCACCCGACTTTGAAAGATAATGTATTGGTTGCTAGTGGAGCAAAAGTCTTAGGTTCCATAACCATAGGGGAGAATTCGAAGGTTGGTGCTGGAGCGGTTGTTTTAAAGGATGTTCCTCCAAATGCAACAGTAGTGGGAATTCCTGGGACAGTTGTAGTTCAAGATGGAAAACGGATTAAAAAAGACTTGAATCACGGTGACCTACCAGATCCAGTGCAAGATCGAATTAAGACGATGGAAAAACAAATAGAAGAATTAAAAAAGGAAATCGATCAATTGCGTAAGGAAAGGGGTTTGGAAATTGCCAATAAAAATTTATAATACATTAACACAAAAAAAAGAAACATTTGTTCCTATTGAAGAAGGAAAGGTCAAAATGTATGTGTGCGGACCAACTGTTTATAACTATATCCATATCGGTAATGCACGTCCAGCCATCGTATTTGATACTGTTCGTCGTTATTTAGAGTACCGTGGTTATGAAGTAAATTATATTTCAAATTTTACTGACGTAGATGACAAAATTATTCGAGCGGCAAATGAACAAAAGGAAGATGTGTTTACTTTAGCTGAACGATATATCCAGGCTTATTTTGAAGATATTACAGCATTGGGCTGCAAACATGCTTCCCATCATCCTCGCGTTACAGAGAATATGAATGAAATTATTGACTTTGTCCAAGGACTAATTGATAAAGGCTATGCTTATGAGTCAGATGGAGATGTTTATTTTAAAACTAAGAAGTTTGCTGAATACGGGAAGTTATCACATCAATCAATTGATGATTTACATTTAGGTGCGCGTATTGAAGTTGGTGAAAAGAAACAAGATCCCCTTGATTTTGCTCTTTGGAAAGCTGCAAAACCCGGTGAAGTATATTGGGACAGTCCATGGGGAAAAGGAAGACCGGGTTGGCATATTGAATGCTCAGCAATGGCGCGAAAATATTTAGGTGATACAATTGATATTCATGCTGGTGGACAAGATTTATCATTTCCGCATCATGAAAATGAAATTGCTCAAACGGAAAGTTTAACTGGTAAACCTTTCGCTAATTACTGGATGCATAACGGTTATATTAATATTAATAATGAAAAAATGTCAAAGTCATTAGGTAACTTTGTTCTTGTCCATGAAATTATAAAAAAACACGATCCAAATGTACTTCGTTTCTTTATGTTATCGGTTCATTATCGTCATCCAATCAATTACAGTAATGAAGTATTAAATAACGCAAAATCTTCTTTAGAACGTTTGCAAACGTCTTATTCTAATTTAAAATATCGTTTAGATTTAAGTACAGATATAACAAATGATGATGAAAAATGGCTAGAACAAATCAATGATTTACGCAAACAATTCATAAAGGAAATGGACGATGATTTTAATACTGCAAATGCAATTTCTGTATTATTTGAACTTGCTAAATCAGCCAATTATTACTTAATGGAAAAAACTACCTCAACAACTGTTATCAAGCAGTACATGAAGACATTTGAAGAGTATTTTGATGTATTAGGAGTGTCTCTTGAGCAAGGAGAAAGTGATTTATTAGATGAGGAAATTGAACAATTAATTACAAAACGAAATGAAGCGAGGAAAAATCGCGATTTTAAAACTGCTGATGAAATTCGTGACAAGTTAAAAGCATTGAATATTGTTTTAGAAGATACACCACAAGGCACGCGTTGGAAAAGAGGATAAGATGCATGTTAATCGACAAGTTTGTTACTGACCCAAAAACATTAAATAGTTTAGCTTTGGCCTATATGGGTGACGCCGTATATGAAGTATACGTACGGCGTCACTTAATATCCAAGGGATATGTTAAGCCAAACTTATTACAAAAAAGTTCAATTGAATATGTTTCTGCCAAAGCACAAAATTATATTATTCACTGTTTTCTAGAAGAAGACTTCTTAACAACAGAAGAAGAAGCGGTTGTAAGACGTGGCCGAAATGCCAAAAGCAATACCGTTCCTAAAAATACTAATGTGCAAACTTATCGTTATAGCACAGCCTTTGAAGCTCTAATTGGATACTTGTTTTTAAAGCAGGATTTTGATCGGATGGAACAGGTGATTAAACGGGCGTTGTTAAAAGCGGAAGAAAGAAAGGAGGATCAGGGTGAAAAATAATTATGTCATAGGAAAAAGTCCAGTTTTAGAAGCAATCAAAGCAAACCGAGATATTAATAAAATTTGGATTGGGGAAGGTTCCCAAAAGGGAGCGATGCAACCAATTATTAAAGCAGCAAAAGAAAGAAAAATCATCATTCAATTTGTACCGAAGAATAAATTAGATGAAATGGTAGAAGGCAATCACCAAGGAGTAATAGCTCAAGTATCTGCTTATCGTTACTTTGATTTAGATGAATTATTTATAAGAGCTCGTGAACGTGATGAAGAACCGTTTTTTCTAATTTTAGATGAAATAGAAGATCCGCATAATCTAGGTTCTATTATGAGAACGGCTGATGCCAGTGGTGTTCATGGTATTATCATTCCTAAAAGAAGATCTGTAGGACTAACTCCAACAGTTGCAAAGACTTCAACTGGTGCAATTGAACATATTCCCGTCGTTCGTGTAACAAATATTGCACGTACAATAGATGAATTGAAAGAAAAAGGTGTTTGGATTGCTGGTACGGACGCGAAGGGGACTATGGATTACCGAGAGATTGATGGCACGATGCCGATTGCACTGATAATAGGTAGTGAAGGTAAAGGGATTGGAAGGCTACATAGAGAAAAGTGTGACTTTCTTTTACGCCTTCCCATGCGAGGTCATGTCACATCATTGAATGCATCAGTAGCTGCAGCTTTACTGATGTATGAGATTTATCGGAAGAGAGTACCGATTTCGTAAAGATGGATATATTAATTGTTGACGGATACAACATGATTGGTGCATGGCCTGAGTTACAAGCATTAAAGGATGAAGACTTAGCAGCGGCACGTGATTTATTGATTGAAAAATTAGCGGAATACAAAGGGTATATGGGAATTCATGTGATCGTTGTTTTTGATGCTTATGTTGTTAAGGGGAAAGAAACGAGATACAAAAACTATAATGTGGAAATCATTTACACAAAGGAAAAGGAAACGGCAGATGCAAAGATTGAGAAACTAGCAAAAGAGATGATGGATCGAAGAACAAAAGTTTATGTAGCAACTTCTGATAGTGCGGAACAGTGGCAAATTTTTGGTCAAGGTGCGTTTCGTATATCAGCTCGAGAACTATATAATGAAATACGACAAATTGAAAATAATATTAAAAAAGAAATAAATGAAATAAAAGAAGAACGGCCGTTTTCAAAAATACCGCTTTCAAAGGAAGTTGCTGATTTTTTTGAAAAATTCAGAAGAGGCGAATAATAAAGTTGACCTAAAAAATTATATTAAGTTATAATAAATCTATCAACTCAAGAGCGGGTTAGGGTGATTTTGTTGCGGGATGAAAAAAATCTGAATCATGTATTTGATGAAATGGAAGACGAACAAATCGTAGAGTTGGTCCATAAGGGGAATAGTGAAGCACTAGATTACTTGATTCATAAGTTCCGTCAATTTGTTCGGGTGAAGGCAAGATCCTACTTTTTAATCGGCGCAGATCGGGAAGATATTGTTCAAGAAGGGATGATCGGTTTATTTAAAGCAATACGTGATTATAAAGATGATAAGTCCACATCTTTTAAAGCGTTTGCAGAACTATGTATTACAAGACAAATTATAACAGCGATAAAAACGGCAACAAGACAGAAACACATTCCACTTAATTCCTATATATCATTGGACAAGCCTGTTTTTGATGAAGAATCGGATCGTACATTAATGGATATGCTTACAGGTTCTCAATCATTAAATCCTGAAGAATTAATTATTAGTCAGGAAGAGTTTGACCGAATTGAAGTGAAAATGAACGAATTATTAAGTGACTTGGAACGGGAAGTGTTAGCTTTATATTTAGACGGTCAATCTTATCAAGAAATATCAGATGAACTAAATCGTCATGTGAAATCAATTGACAATGCGTTACAACGTGTGAAGCGAAAATTAGAAAAATATTTAGATTCTAAGGAATTTGGGTTAAAAGAGTCGCAGCTTTCCAAGTAGGATAGGAGTGGTAAATGGAATATTCCTTTTATCATTACAAATAGTGTTACTCATTGACAGGGTGGGGTTTTACATGATAATCTTTGAAAGATAGAAAAAATTTAATTTTATAATTATGGTGTTCAAAATGATAAAAAAACATGTACTAGCCTGTGCGAATTGTGGTTCAAGAAATTACCATGTAAACATTTCGAAGGAGAAAAGAGATCGGCGTTTAGAAATAAAAAAATACTGTAAGCATTGTCTGAAACATACTGTTCATCGTTTCGAATAGTAATTCGAATAGTAAATATAATAGAACAATCCTTCCGGAGGTAAAACATGCAAAGCGTTCGTAAATTTTTCCACAACATTGCAGAAGAGATGCGGAAAGTAAGGTGGCCGAACCGAAAAGAATTAACGAAATACACAATCACCGTTGTCACAACGCTAATCTTTTTCGTCATTTTCTTTGCACTTGTTGACTTAGGGATTTCTAGTTTAATTAATCTCATCTCTTTAAATTGATGAATAACTGCACAATCCTTTGTTATAATGGTAATATGAACATTTTTAAGACCCGGTTAACGGGTTTTTTCATTGGCTAGAAATTATTAGAGGAAAGTACGTTTTAAATAGACAAATAAAGTAAAAGCTATGGAAATTACGTATAAAAGGAGGGAAGGACGATAAGTCCCCTTTAATGGAAAAAAATTGGTATGTTGTTCATACGTATTCAGGGTATGAAAATAAGGTAAAAGCAAACTTAGAAAAACGTGTTGAAACAATGGGAATGCAAGACAAAATTTTTCGTGTTGTTGTTCCTGAAAAAGAAGAAACAGAGGTCAAAAACGGCAAGTCAAAAGTAGTTAAGAAAAAGGTTTTTCCTGGATATGTATTAGTGGAATTGATTATGACAGATGACTCATGGTATGTTGTGCGTAATACACCAGGGGTTACTGGGTTTGTAGGTTCATCTGGTTCAGGTTCTAAACCGACTCCACTTTTACCAGAAGAAGTAAATTACTTACTTAAACAAATGGGCGTTGATGTTGAACGTATTGATATTGATGTGGAAATTGGTGAAACAGTTCAAGTAACGGATGGGCCGTTTAAAGATTTTACTGGAAGAGTCGAAGAAATTGATAAAGCGAAAGGAAAACTTAAAGTTTCAGTCAATATGTTTGGTCGTGAAACACCTGTTGAATTAGATTTTTCGCAAATCGAAAAGATATAACTTCTAAAAGGTCTTGAAAAATAGCAAGTTATCTGATAAACTTTTTAAGTCGATAACTCTCGTAAGCGAGATTTGACATAAACTTAATACTATTTTATTATAAATGTTATGTATTGAGTGGGAGGGTTGTGTACCCATTTACCACATCACGGACTTAAGGAGGTGTGTCTCGTGGCTAAAAAAGTTGTCAAAATTGTTAAGTTACAAATCCCGGCAGGTAAAGCTAACCCTGCACCACCAGTCGGTCCAGCATTAGGTCAAGCTGGTATTAACATTATGGGATTCTGTAAAGAATTTAACGCTCGTACAGCTGATCAAGCTGGTTTAATTATACCAGTAGAAATTACGGTATTCGAAGACCGTTCATTTACTTTCATTACGAAAACTCCACCAGCTGCAGTTCTTCTTAAAAAAGCAGCCGGTATTGACAAAGCTTCAGGAGAGCCAAACAAAAACAAAGTAGCAACAATTAAGCGAGATAAAGTGCGCGAGATTGCAGAAATGAAAATGCCAGACTTAAACGCAGCTAACGTTGAATCAGCTATGCGTATGGTTGAAGGTACAGCTCGTAGCATGGGTATCACTATTGAAGATTAATTGTTTTCGTATGAATATGAGGTTGCGACCGTAGAAGAATCGTCGCAACCTCAATTCGTGGGAGGAAAATCCGTTAAAACCACACTAAGGAGGATCATTATGGTAAAAAGAGGTAAAAAATACATTGAAGCTTCTAAACTAGTTGATCGTTCAAAATCTTATGATGCAACTGAAGCGATTGAACTAGTAAAGAAAATTAATTTTGTAAAATTCGATGCTTCCGTAGAAGTAGTTTATCGTTTAGGTATTGATACAAGAAAAAATGACCAACAAATCCGTGGCGCAGTTGTTTTGCCTAACGGAACAGGAAAAACTCAACGCGTTTTAGTGTTCGCAAAAGGTGAAAAAGCTAAAGAAGCTGAAGCTGCAGGTGCAGATTATGTTGGTGAAGCTGAATACATTGAAAAAATCCAAGATGGTTGGTTCGATTTTGACGTAATCGTAGCTACTCCAGACATGATGGGTCAAGTTGGTAAACTTGGTCGCGTTTTAGGACCTAAAGGTTTAATGCCAAACCCTAAAACTGGTACAGTTACTTTTGACGTTGAAAAAGCAGTTAAAGAAATTAAAGCAGGTAAAGTGGAATATCGTGCTGACAAAGCTGGAAACGTTCATGTTCCAATCGGAAAAGTTTCCTTTGATGCAGAAAAACTTCACGAGAACTTAAAAACGATTCATGATGTAATTGTTAAAGCGAAACCTGCAGCTGCTAAAGGAACATATATGAAAAACATTGTTATTAGTTCAACTATGGGCCCTGGTGTTAAAGTTAACCCTGATTCTATCTAAAAATTGGAAGTTGACTTACAAAAAGGGCTATGCTAATATTAAGCTCGTGAGTTAAAAATAAATAACATTTATACCGTAGACAGTAGGTGCTGCAACCCAGCTTAATTTCCTACCGAGGTAGTGAAATATAAACGTATATAACTAGTGTGACTAGTTATTATGTCGCCGTTTTACTATAAAACCTCCTGTCTATTGGACATGGAGGTTTTATTTGTTTATCCGGTATAGATGTGACATCATCAACTGGGAGGTGTAAATATGTCAAGCGCAATCCTTGAACAAAAGAAACAGTTAGTAGAAGAAATTACAGAAAAATTTAAATCAAGCGTATCAACAATTATTGTTGATTACCGTGGTTTAAATGTTGCTGAAGTAACTGAACTTCGTAAGCAATTACGTGAAGCGGGTGTTGAGTTTAAAGTGTTCAAAAACTCATTAACTCGCAGAGCTGCTGAAGCGGCTGGATTAGAAGGTTTGAATGATGTGCTTGTTGGGCCGAATGCTATTGCATTTAGCACAGAAGATGTTGTGGCTCCGGCAAAAATCTTAAACAACTTTGCGAAAGATCATGAAGCTTTAGAAATTAAAGCGGGTGTTATTGAAGGTAACATTACAACTGTTGAGGAAGTTAAAGCTCTTGCAGAACTTCCATCAAGAGAAGGTTTACTTTCAATGCTGCTTAGTGTACTACAAGCTCCAATTCGCAACTTTGCACTTGCTGCAAAAGCTGTTGCTGATCAAAAAGAAGAACAAGGCGCTTAATATAAATAATATTAACTAAAAATAGGAGGAAAAGAGAATGACTAAAGAACAAATCATTGAAGCTGTTAAAAATATGACAGTCTTAGAATTAAACGAATTAGTTAAAGCAATTGAAGAAGAATTTGGTGTAACTGCTGCTGCTCCTGTAGCTGTAGCTGGTGCTGTTGCAGGTGGTGCTGCAGAAGCAGAACAAACAGAATTTGATGTTGTATTAGCAAACGCTGGTTCACAAAAAATCAAAGTTATTAAAGTTGTTCGTGAAATCACTGGTCTTGGACTTAAAGAAGCAAAAGAACTTGTTGATAATGCTCCAAAACCACTTAAAGAAGGCGTTTCTAAAGAAGAAGCAGAAGAACTTAAAGCTAAACTTGAAGAAGTTGGCGCTGAGGTAGAAGTTAAATAATTCATCTTCTTCTTAAGATTGAATAAAAATTCTCACAACAAAAGCTCGCTGAATAAAGCGAGCTTTTTTTAAAATTTGTTATTATATGTATTGCCACCTTTCAAAACCTTGCAAAGTTATGAGGTGAATATATATTGGCAGAACATTATTTTACAAAAAAACCAACGACAACAAGCGCTCCTAAAAAGTGGACGTATACTTTAAAGGGGAATGTCTTTCGATTTACAACAAATCGAGGGGTTTTCTCAAAAAATGAAGTAGATTTTGGTTCGCGATTACTGATAGAAAGTTTCGAGGATCCAGAAATACAAGGTCCTATTTTGGATGTCGGCTGTGGCTATGGTCCGATAGGATTAGCCCTAGCTAAGTCATTCCCTAAGCGACTTGTACATATGATAGATATTAATGAGCGTGCTATTCAGTTGGCTTTGGAAAATGCAAAGAACAACGAAGTGAATAATGTAAAAATTTATGAAAGTTATTTGTTTGATAATGTAAAAGAGGAATCTTTTGCGGCTATAGTTACGAATCCACCTATTCGTGCAGGAAAAAAAGTTGTTCATGATATTTTTGAGAAAAGCTTGGATTATCTAAAACACGAAGGAACTCTTTGGGTTGTTATTCAGAAAAAGCAAGGTGCACCATCGGCAAAGAAAAAATTAGAAGAATTGTTTAATGAAGTACATATTGTACGTAAAGAGAAAGGTTACTTTATTTTAAAGGCGAAAAAAATTGACTCTATGACAGGTGTATGATAATATATCTTAATGCCAACATATATTTTCCTATTTACCCATTAAATAGTTGTTCTAGTATATATATATCATAAAATGGGAAAAATAGAATAAATAAGGACTATGTTTTTTGTGGTTTTCTTAGGAAACCTTTTATTTTTTGTGATTCAAAAGCTAAGGCTTTTAAAAACGAACAAATTGCTGAGTTCTTCTCGTCAATTGTTTAGTTTTAAAAAGCTATTGCTTTATAAAATATAAAATGCCATGTACATAAATTCATGGCATATATACATGATTATGCATTTCCAAAATGTTTGATTTGAGGGGTGAATCAGTTGACAGGTCAACTAGTTCAGTATGGACGGCACCGCCAACGGAGAAGCTATGCCAGAATTCGTGAGGTTTTAGAATTACCGAATTTGATTGAAATTCAAACAGCTTCTTATCAATGGTTCCTTGATGAAGGTTTGAGAGAAGTCTTCCATGATATTTCTCCTATTGAGGATTTTACAGGAAACCTGTCTCTCGAATTCATTGATTATGATTTGGGAGAACCAAAATATTCTGTAGATGAATCAAAGGAGCGTGATGTTACATACGCAGCACCATTAAGGGTGAAAGTCCGTTTAGTTAACAAAGAAACCGGAGAAGTTAAGGACCAAGAAGTATTCATGGGAGATTTCCCATTGATGACAGAAACAGGTACCTTTATTATAAATGGTGCCGAACGTGTTATTGTTTCCCAATTAGTTCGTTCCCCTAGTGTCTATTTTAGTTCCAAGCTAGATAAAAATGGTAGACATGGATATTCTGCCACAGTTATCCCGAATCGTGGGGCATGGCTAGAATTTGAAACAGATGCAAAGGATGTAGTTTATGTAAGGATTGACCGTACTCGAAAATTACCAATTACTGTATTGTTACGTGCATTAGGTTTCGGGTCGGATCAAGAAATCATTGAATTGATTGGGGATAATGAATATTTAAGAAATACCCTCGAAAAAGATAACACCGATAATTCAGAAAAAGCGTTAATTGAAATATATGAACGCCTTCGTCCGGGTGAACCACCAACTGTAGAAAATGCAAAAAGTCTACTTATTGCTCGGTTCTTTGATCCAAAACGTTATGACTTGGCTAGTGTAGGTCGTTACAAAATGAATAAAAAACTGCATATTTCACAACGCCTTTTCGGTCATACGTTAGCTGAAACCCTTGCCGATCCGGAAACTGGTGAAATTATTGCAGAAAAAGGAACAATTTTAGATCGTCGTACACTTGATAAAATAATGCCATTTATAGAAAAAGGTGTTGGGTTTAAACGGTTCGATCCGGTTGGTGGCGTATTAGAAGATGAAATATTGATTCAATCTATTAAAGTCTACGCTCCAAATGATGATGAAGAAAAAGAAATTAACATCATTAGCAATGCAAACGTCAGCGAAGATGTAAAACATATTACGCCGGCAGACATCGTTGCTTCAATAAGCTATTTCTTTAACCTTTTACATGGCGTAGGGAGAACGGATGATATTGACCATTTAGGAAATCGCCGTTTACGCTCTGTTGGTGAATTGTTACAGAACCAATTTAGAATTGGACTTTCTCGAATGGAACGTGTCGTTCGTGAAAGAATGTCAATCCAAGACACAAATACAATTACACCGCAACAGTTAATTAATATTCGCCCTGTAATTGCAGCTATTAAGGAATTCTTTGGAAGCTCACAGTTGTCACAATTTATGGACCAAACCAATCCATTAGCGGAACTAACTCATAAGCGTCGTCTATCTGCTTTAGGACCAGGTGGATTGACACGTGAACGAGCTGGTTTCGAAGTACGTGACGTTCACTATTCTCACTACGGTCGTATGTGTCCAATTGAGACACCAGAAGGACCGAACATCGGATTAATTAACTCACTTTCAACGTTTGCGAAAGTGAATAAGTTTGGATTCATTGAAACACCGTATCGAAAGGTAGATCATGAAAACCGTAGGGTGACAGATGAAATTCATTATATGACTGCGGATGAAGAAGATAACTATGTAGTTGCTCAGGCAAACGCACTTCTAGATGACGAAGGTAATTTCTTAGAAGATGAAGTGTTTGCTCGTTTCCGCGGCGAGAACTTAGTTGTTCCTATTGAACGTGTAGATTATATGGACGTTTCACCTAAACAAGTTGTATCTGCAGCGACAGCATGTATACCGTTCCTTGAAAACGACGACTCGAACCGCGCGTTAATGGGAGCGAACATGCAGCGTCAAGCTGTCCCATTATTAAAACCAGAAGCTCCAATTGTTGGTACGGGTATGGAACATGTAAGTGCAAAAGATTCTGGTGCAGCCGTTATTTGTAAACATGACGGTATTGTAGAACATGTTGAAGGAAAAGAAATACGTGTGCGTCGAATTTCTGAGGTAGATGGACAAGAAGTAAAAGGTGATCTAGACCGTTATGTTGTTCATAAATTTGTTCGTTCGAATAATGGCATGTCCTTTAACCAACGTCCGATTGTCAAAGTTGGAGACCGCGTGAAAAAAGGTGAAATATTAGCGGATGGTCCGTCAATGGATAAAGGTGAGCTTGCTTTAGGTCGAAATGTTCTTGTCGCTTTCACAACATGGGAAGGATATAACTATGAAGACGCGATTATTATGAGTGAGCGACTCGTGAGAGATGATGTGTATACATCTATTCATATTGAAGAATATGAATCTGAATCACGTGATACAAAACTCGGTCCAGAGGAAATTACTAGAGATATTCCGAACGTTGGTGAAGATGCTCTACGTAATCTAGATGAACGAGGGATTGTTCGTATTGGTGCAGAAGTTAAAGACGGAGATTTATTAGTCGGAAAAGTTACACCAAAAGGGGTAACGGAGTTAACTGCTGAAGAACGTCTACTTCATGCCATATTTGGTGAAAAAGCTAGAGAAGTCCGTGACACGTCTTTACGTGTGCCACACGGCGGAGGCGGAATTGTTCATGATGTAAAAGTGTTCAATCGTGCCGATGGTGATGAATTACCTCCGGGTGTTAACCAATTAGTCCGTGTCTATATTGCACAGAAACGAAAAATTCAAGTCGGCGATAAAATGGCGGGACGTCACGGAAATAAGGGTGTTATATCAAGAGTATTACCTGAGGAAGATATGCCGTTTCTACCAGATGGAACACCGATTGATATTATGTTAAATCCACTAGGGGTTCCTTCTCGTATGAATATCGGGCAAGTTATGGAGTTGCACTTAGGTATTGCAGCAAAATATCTTGGTATCCATGTTGCGACACCAGTATTTGACGGTGCGACAGATGAAGATATTTGGAATACTTTAAAAGAAGCTGGTTTGTCTAGCGATGGTAAAACGGTCTTGTACGATGGGCGTACGGGAGAACCGTTTGATAACCGTGTTACAGTGGGTATCATGTATATGATTAAACTTGCTCACATGGTTGATGATAAATTACACGCACGGTCAACGGGACCATATTCACTTGTAACTCAACAACCGTTGGGTGGTAAAGCTCAATTTGGTGGACAACGTTTCGGTGAGATGGAAGTTTGGGCGCTAGAAGCATATGGTGCAGCCTATACTTTACAAGAAATTCTTACTGTTAAATCCGATGATATCGTTGGTCGTGTTAAAACTTATGAAGCGATTGTTAAAGGTGAAAATATACCAGAACCGGGTGTTCCAGAGTCCTTCAAAGTATTAATGAAGGAGTTACAGAGTTTAGGACTGGATGTCAAAATATTATCTGGAGACAAGAAAGAAATTGATATGAAAGATTTAGAAGATGATGATCATAGTCAACAATCAGATACTTTAAATATTCAATCAGAAAATGATAAAAAGGAATCTGAAAAAGTAGGTGTCAGCGAGTAATATGAAAAATGAAAAACTCAATATGTACAGATTCTAAGAATTTGTCTATTGGGTTTTTCTTCTTTCATTTATTTATGCTCACGGGATAAACCCTTACGATTAAAGGAGGTCAGCCCCTTGCTTGACGTAAATAATTTCGAATATATGAAAATTGGTCTTGCTTCACCCGATAAAATTCGTTCTTGGTCCTATGGTGAAGTAAAAAAACCCGAAACCATTAACTATCGTACATTAAAACCCGAAAAGGATGGTTTGTTCTGTGAACGCATCTTTGGTCCTACAAAGGACTGGGAATGTCATTGTGGAAAATATAAACGTGTACGTTATAAAGGTGTTGTATGTGACCGTTGTGGTGTTGAGGTTACTCTTTCAAAAGTACGTCGTGAAAGAATGGGACATATTGAACTAGCGGCACCAGTGTCTCATATTTGGTATTTTAAAGGGATACCAAGCCGAATGGGCTTAGTTCTTGATATGTCACCTCGTGCACTAGAAGAAGTAATTTATTTTGCTTCATATGTAGTAACTGAACCGGGAAATACATCTTTAGAGAAAAAACAACTATTGTCTGAAAAAGAATATCGCTCCTATCGTGAAAAGTATGGCAATAAATTCCAAGCTGGAATGGGAGCAGAAGCAATTAAAAAACTGCTGCAAGACATTGATTTAGAAAAAGAAAGTGCTACATTAAGAGAAGAGTTAGAAACAGCACAAGGTCAAAGAAGGACTCGTGCAATTAAAAGATTAGAAGTTATTGAAGCATTCCGTAATTCTGGAAACAAACCAGAATGGATGATTTTAGAAGTATTACCGGTAATTCCACCTGAGTTACGACCAATGGTGCAATTAGATGGTGGCCGCTTTGCCACATCTGACTTAAACGATTTATATCGTCGTGTGATTAATCGTAATAATCGATTAAAACGTCTATTAGATCTTGGTGCACCTAGTATTATTGTTCAAAACGAAAAACGCATGTTGCAAGAAGCGGTTGATGCATTAATTGATAACGGTCGCCGTGGTCGACCTGTCACTGGACCTGGTAATCGCCCTTTAAAATCCTTGTCTCATATGTTAAAAGGAAAACAAGGCCGATTCCGTCAAAACTTACTTGGTAAACGTGTTGACTATTCTGGTCGTTCCGTAATTGTTGTTGGTCCGAGTTTAAAAATGTATCAGTGCGGCCTACCAAAACAAATGGCAATTGAACTATTTAAGCCATTCGTAATGAAAGAATTGGTAGAAAAAGGGTTAGCCCATAATATTAAATCAGCTAAACGTAAAATTGAACGTCTAGATCCTGTAATTTGGGATGTTTTAGAAGAAGTCATTAAAGAACATCCAGTAATGTTAAACCGTGCACCTACACTTCACAGATTAGGTATCCAAGCGTTCGAACCTGTGTTAGTGGAAGGAAAAGCTATTCAGCTTCATCCACTTGTATGTACTGCGTTTAACGCGGACTTTGATGGAGACCAAATGGCTGTACACGTACCATTATCTGCTGAAGCACAAGCAGAAGCACGTTTACTCATGCTTGCAGCACAAAACATTTTAAACCCGAAAGATGGAAAACCGGTTGTAACACCATCACAGGATATGGTTTTAGGGAACTATTACCTAACTCTTGAACGTGAAGGTATGATCGGTGAAGGTATGGTGTTTAAAGATCGTGAAGAGGCGTTAATCGCCTATCAAAATGGTTATGTACATTTACACACTCGTGTTGCTGTACATGCTGGATCTCTCAACAATCCAACCTTTACTGAAGAACAAAATAAGAAATTATTAATAACAACAATTGGTAAGTTAATTTTCAATGAAATCTTACCAAAGTCATTCCCATATATTAACGAACCGACAAGGGAAAATCTTGAAGAGGCAACTCCGGAGAAATACTTTATTTCACCGACTGAAAATGTAAAAGAGGCAATAGCTTCAAAAGAACTAATACCACCATTTAAGAAAGGGTATTTAGGTAAGATTATTGCTGCTGTATTTAAGCGATACAAAATTACTGAAACCTCGAAAATGCTTGACCGCATGAAAGATTTAGGATTTAAATATTCAACGAAATCAGGTATTACGATCAGTATTGCGGATATTGTCGTTTTGGATGAAAAGAACACTATTTTAGACGAAGCTCAAGTGAAAGTTGATAATGTTTTAAAACAATTCCGTAGAGGTTTAATCACGGACGATGAACGTTATGATCGAGTGATATCAATATGGAGTGCGGCGAAGGACCGTATCCAAGAAAGATTGATGAAGTCACTGGATGGGCTGAATCCAATCTATATGATGAGTGATTCAGGTGCCCGTGGTAATGCATCGAACTTTACACAGTTAGCGGGTATGCGGGGACTCATGGCAGATCCTTCCGGACATATCATTGAATTACCGATTAAATCAAGTTTCCGTGAAGGGCTAACAGTATTGGAATACTTTATTTCTACGCACGGTGCTCGGAAAGGACTTGCTGATACGGCGCTTAAGACAGCCGACTCAGGTTACTTAACGAGACGACTTGTCGATGTTGCACAAGATGTGATTGTCCGTGAAGAGGATTGTGGTACAGACCGTGGTATTGAAGTTTCTGCCATTTATGATGGAACAGAGGTTATTGAAGCACTTGAAGAACGTCTAGTCGGAAGATATGCAAGAAAGACAGTTCGTCATCCTGAAACAGACGAAATCATTGTAAGGCAAAACGAATTAATTACTGAAGACATTGCGAAAGAAATTGGAAAAGCAGGAATTGAATCAGTATGGATTCGTTCCGCGTTTACTTGCAATACTCGTCACGGAATTTGTAAAAAATGTTACGGTTACAACTTAGCTACTGGTCAAGAGGTAGAAGTTGGAGAAGCAGTCGGTATTATTGCTGCTCAATCGATTGGAGAACCAGGAACACAGCTTACTATGCGTACATTCCATACCGGTGGGGTTGCAGGAGACGATATTACACAAGGTCTTCCGAGAGTCCAAGAGTTGTTCGAAGCTCGAAATCCTAAAGGTCAGGCAATCATTTCAGAAATTGACGGTGAAGTCACAGCAATTAATGAAGGTAAAGATCGTCAACAAGAAATCACTGTGACAAATGCAATTGAATCTAGAACTTACAGTGCACCTTATACAGCTCGGTTAAAAGTTTCAATCGGAGATCAAGTGACTCGTGGTCAAGAGTTAACAGAAGGTTCAATTGATCCGAAGGAATTACTAAAGGTGTCGAATGTAGAAGCTGTTCAACAGTACTTGCTTCATGAAGTCCAACGAGTTTATCGAATGCAAGGGGTTGAAATCGGCGACAAACACATTGAAGTTATGGTTCGACAAATGCTACGCAAAGTCAGAGTGATCGATTCCGGAGAAACAGATGTATTACCAGGAACACTAATGGATATACATCAATTTACTGATGCCAATAAACAAGCACTACTGGAAGGTAAAACACCTGCGACGGGTAAACCAGTGCTGCTTGGTATAACAAAAGCGTCACTAGAAACAGAGTCATTCTTGTCTGCTGCTTCTTTCCAAGAAACTACACGTGTCTTAACAGATGCAGCAATTAAAGGCAAAACTGATGAACTTCTAGGCCTCAAGGAGAATGTCATTATTGGTAAACTCGTTCCAGCAGGAACAGGAATGCAAGTTTACCGTAAAGCAGAAACGAAAAAAGTAAATACAGAACTGGAACAACAACCGGTAACTGTAGAATGATAGAGAAGGGGCTGTCCTATAAGTCCTAAGAAATATTTGTGGTGGAAATTG
>CADBNU010000281.1 GCA_902796085.1 Heyndrickxia coagulans | reverse complement strand
TCCACTATTTTTAAATTCATCCAACATCGATAAAACTTCATTTTTATCAAGTTGAATGAATTCTTCTAAATAATGGTGTTCAATGGACTCTCCTTCAATCATAATAAAAGGAAATTCGTTCAAACTTTTTTCTTGATGAGAACGTACAAATATTGAGCTATTTATTGCAATATTCATAAAAACATCTTTACTAATTTTTTCTAAAATTTCTTCATTTTGAATGTATAAATGTTTTAAAATATTTTTATTTAAATTTTCAGGGTAAAAACCAGTAAACATTGCCATGATACCGTTTTTTAAATATTCAGTTGAATTAGACTGACTTCTTACTTGCCTACGGTCTATCCACTTTCCTTTAAATAAAGTTGCAACAGATGGGTCCCCATACAAAACTTGTAATTGATTATCAATAACAGAAAATTGGATATGGTCTAGTTCGTCCTGAAGAAATGAAGCAATGCGAACAGTTCGATTTACTTCACCAATGACGAAAAATACATATTGTTCATAACCTTGGAATTCAATATAATCGATAAAATCGGTTAAAGTAGATTGGTCAAAATCAAAATGATCCATTATAATTTTATTATTTTCAGCT
Source organism: Heyndrickxia coagulans (assembly GCA_902796085.1). Classification (GTDB taxonomy): domain Bacteria; phylum Bacillota; class Bacilli; order Bacillales; family Caldibacillaceae; genus Pallidibacillus; species Pallidibacillus thermolactis. The sequence goes on along the minus strand of CADBNU010000281.1, from coordinate 6,620 downwards.
ATTAATTCACTTAACTGTTCTTTTTCTTGATAATTATGTATAATTTGATTAGTTTCCTCGATAACTGAAAGACCGATCATTGGAAGCTCCTCCTCTAACAAAAGAATTCCCATCAGTAGAGGCAATACTCTACTGATGAGAAGAAGATAAAGTATTATTCCTGTCTGTATTTAAGTACATTACCTAAAAGAAAACTAGAAAAAATAACGAGCAATAAAGAGACTGGTATAATAATAGCAAGATGCTCGTTAGTAATTATAATCAGTAAACCAAAGACGATAAGTGTTAATAATGTGACTAGAGTTGGAATTGCTATTCTATTCATTATGTTAAGACAGCTGCTAATCCAGCAGCGGCTCCTACGAAACCTGCTCCAATGCCAAAGCCTGTCCAGAAATCAGTTACATGGGAGTTAAATTCTTCCACTTCAACTTCTTTAAAAAATAGTTTATCCACTTTAATTCCTCCTTTACATCTTAATAGAATTACTTATATTAAGTTATGAGAAGTGCGCCGCCGATTGTTGCCCCAGCACCAATAACTACGCCAGCAGTCATGCACCAGCCGCAGTTTAATTCTTCAGCTTGGACTTCTATGAATTTTAGCATTTCTTTTCACCTCCTTAAAAGAGTAATGAATAATCTGAAAAAATAATAGACTCTATATGAATTATGAAAATAGAAAATATCCTGCAGTAACCCATATAGCAACGCCTATCCCAATAGCAGCAGAAGTTGTTAGCATTTTGTCTTTCTCCTTCCTATTGACATTCCAATAACCATTCCCATTCTAGAATATTCGTTAAATTCATACAAGTTGATTTTACAAAATCAGTAATATGTACTAGAAAATTAGGAGTTTTTATACAACGATGGAAATGTTTGTTATTATGACTTGGGAATATAGGATTATTAAGTTCATATATAAAGATAGGCAAACAATCATTATAATTATGAGAATTTGTAAATATCAAAAAATAAAACAAAGGGATTAAAAATGTCAGATTACGAGGAGAAGAACCCATTTATGATTAAGAAAGGATATGGATCTTTTAATGATTCTTCATGGGGTTTAACGTAAGAGAATTGTTCATTTCCTTCATTTGAATGCTTTCTATCATATAAGTAAAGCAATAATTCAATGGATCGAGTAAGGATTGTAATGTATTTTAATAAATGTTGAGCGAAGGAAAGCGGATTCTGGAGTAAATGTTCACGAAATGTTTCCACTTTTTGTTTTTTTAATATAAATCATTATATGGTTTAGATGTGGTTTAGTCTCCTTAAATAAAAAGGAGGCTAAAGGAGGCTCTATATTATATAGGTCCTCCTTTTTTAAATATTTGAAGTAATTATTACACGAATAACATCTTTCCACCTCTTTTTTATGAAGTTGTTTTTATCTAGATATATAGATTTAGAGGTTATTCTAATTTAGGTGCCTAGATACTTTCTACCTTCCGTTCCCTTTTATTGTTCTCCTGTACGTAAAAAAATTTCTTCTAATGTAGGTTCGTATACTTGAATTCTAAATACATCAACATTCATCTTAACAAACAACTTATTTACTATTGGAATTACACTTTCATCTTTAACAATTAAACTAACTTGATCTTTTTCCCATTGGATACTATTCCCTATTAAATTAAGTTGATCATTCAGTTCTTTATATTTTTCTGTAGATATCTTTCCGCATTTAATGGTAACAGTAATATTTTCTTGGAAACTGCGTTTTAGTGAGTCAATATTACCTTGAACTCTAATTTCACCTTTATCCATAATGGCAATTTCATTACAAAGCTTTTCTACCTCATTTAAATTGTGGGAAGTTAAAAAAATTGTAGTCCCGTCTTTCGAAATATTTCGAATGAGTGTATGTATAGTCAAAATAGAGTCTGCATCTACACCTGATGTAGGCTCATCCAAAAATAATATTTCAGGATTATTTAATAAGGCTTGTGCAATTCCAAGCTTTTTTTTCATCCCGAAGGAATATTTTTTAACTTTTACCTTTGCTGCATCTCCTAAACCTACGTATTCTAGCAATCTAATCATTTCATTTTTGCTTAATTTTAGATTTAATATTTTACTAAAATAATTCATATGTTCCAATGCTGTTAAATCATCATAAAAAGCGGAATAATCCGGTAGTACGCCTATTTTAGATTTCACATTATTACTCGACACTCGCAAAGTAAATGTACCAGAACTCGGTATACATAAACCAGTAATCATGTTAATAAATGTCGATTTACCCGCACCATTCTTGCCAAGAAAACCAAATATCGATCCCTTTTTAACTTTAAGATTGACATGATTTACTACTACTTTTTCTCCGTATTTTTTTGTTAAGTTATGTGTTTCTATGGCATACATTATAAATCCCTCCTTCTTAAAATCATTAGACTTAATCCTAAGAAGAGGATAGGAAATATTAATACAAGATAAGTATAGTTTTCATTGTCCTGACTATAGAAAAAGTATGGGGTTATATAGCTAAAAATTTTAAGTAGCAGATTTTTTGAACCTATACTCCATAATCCAATAATTGTTACTGCTATGGACAATACAATCCCTAAAAATCCTGTTATACCTGGTCTAGAAATAACCGTAGAAAGTAATATCGTCAGTCCTATAAAATAAGACACATAAATGATTGATTGTATTAATTCTGAAAAATAAAAATGACCAGAAAAAAAGGTTAATAAAATTACAACTATTGTTAAACAAACAATCCAAAAGAATAAAGTCCCGAAAAATTTACCAAAAATAATATTCTCTCTTGATGTTTTGGTTGCGATAAACCTAATCGTTCTAGATCTATATTCTTCATTTATAGCATTATGTGATAAAGCAAAAATAAACAGAGGGCTAGCTAATAGGATTATGATTAATAATCCTGTAGCATAGGGGCTATCATTCATCCCTAATTGATGAAGTTGACTTTGAAAAATGCTGATTAGCTTAGCAGACCCCAACGTAACCCCTAATATAATGCTTATAACAACTAATGATTTAAAACTTTTGAACAAGTTTTTAAACTCTTTAAAGCCAATAGCAAACATGTTAAATTATTTCTCTCCCCATATAAAGATAGTACATAACTGTTGATATGTTTTTGAATTTCTAAAGGAATGTAATGATTAGAAGTAACTCTTGAACATTATTTTAAATAATATTAAACAAAAAATAAACAAAGTTAAAGACAATAACAAAAAAATATTTACATTATTAAAATGGTGTGGTATCCTTGGAAACAAGGAGGGAAATGAATGAGTGAAAGAGATATTCCTTCGTGGATTTTATCGCTAGATTCAGAGGATCTTGAATTCATTCGTAAATTTATTATTAATTCAGGTTCTTTGAAAAGTCTTGCCAAAGAGTATGATGTATCGTATCCTACAGTCCGACTCAGGTTAGATAGGTTGATACAAAAAATAAATATATCTCACAATAATCAATCAGAACCATTGGTTGATTTTATCAAAAAGCTTGCCATTGAAGAGCGCATAACATTGGAAGATGCACGACTAATTATAAAAAAATATAATGCTGAAAAGGGAGGGAATTAAATGACAGAGTTAACTGTATTCTTACTTATTGTTGCGATGTCAGCAATTCAGTATTTTATGGCTACAAGAAATCCATTTATCCTAGGTGTCATTATGCCTGTAATATTTATTGGTGTTATGACGTGGTTGTTTATTACAAACAGAATCGAAAATAATATTATGTATATTGTTTTACTAATTGTTGGATTAATTTTATTGATTGAGGAGTGGGTTAAAGGTAGAAAAGCACTCCGTAATCGTCGTCAAAAGGAAATGAATAAGATGAAAACAAAGGATCTATAACATCTATATCAAACATGAATTGATTAGACATCAGATTATATATATGATACAATATTGAAAATATTCCATACTGCTTCATGCTCACTTTTTTCTTTACACCATTGTATAAAACCTAAGAGTATGTGTATGTAAAACCCTTTTTTTAAGAGTGAAACAGGGATAAAGGTGGCAGCTTTATCCCTGTTTCATTGCATTATGATTAGCCATTAATGATTTGGTCAATTTTTCTGCTAATCCATTCAAATGTTGCCCCGTTTTTAACCCAATTCCAAACGGTACCAATGTTTTTAACTGCCCAGTCATACGCTTTTCCTGATAGTCTAGAAATAATTTTCCATACTGCTGACATATGTAATTCCCCTTTCTATTTATTTTTTTGAAAGTCGACCTTCAATAGAAAATATAAAATAAATTCATATTTATTTCAATAAAATTTTTAGAAAATATAAAAAATAATACTTTTGAGTTAGGGTTTTTTTACTATTTTCGTAATATTGTATATTTTTTGTTTAATATGCGAAGTAAATGTTATAATCTACTATATAATGTAATAATTTCATATTCTGATAAAAGGGGATATATATGGGTGCACAATTAAAAGAACCTAAACAGATGATTTCACCTTATGCAATCAAATATTGGAGATTAACTACATCTATATTGTATTTCATATTATTGTGTGTTGTAGGTGTGCTATATGTCTTAAAATCTTACTATGAATGGCCAGAATGGTGGGATTTTATTTTTAAACTTGTTACTGGATTTTTATTTTTATCTTTTATTATTGAATTTTTCTATGTGCCTAACTATAAACAAAAAACTTGGAGATATGAAATAAATAGTAGCCATATTATATTGAAATACGGGCGTATTTTAAAAATAAACTATAAAATTATTCCATTAGCTAAGGTGTATTACGTACATATATATCAGCATCCATTACTAAAAAAGTATAATTTAGCTTCAGTAAAGATTGGTACGTTAGCATATGTGCATGAAATTCCTGCCTTGCCAGAAAAGGAAGCGTATCAAATTCGTCAATTAATATCCGAACTATCCAATTTTAATTATTCTGACCAAAATATGAAAGAGAGGAATATTAATGGATAGTTTAAACAATATAAGTGATGATTATAAAAGACTACCTCCACTATGGATCATATTTAAAGCTTTTCAATCTCTAAAAGAAATAATCTTTTTTGGAATCTTCTTGTCTGTTATTTCGGGAACTAGATACTTCCCGCTTTCTTTTACTTATGTAAAATGGATAATTGTAATCTACAGTATTTATAAAATTATCGCGGTTGTTTTTGAATGGAAACATTTCCGATACAAGCTTGACAATAAAGGTATACATATCAAAAGTGGACGTTTTATTCGAACTAGTCGTTATGTCCCTTACGAACGTATCCAAGGTATAAATGAATATACTCCGTTTTTTCATAGATTAATTGGTTTAACTATTTTATTATTAGATGTGGGTGGAAATGATCAAAAAGGGTCTATTAAATTAGATATGTTAACTCATAAAAACGCAGATGAAATTAAAAGGACTATTGCAAATTTTAGTTCTATATCATTAGAAGAATTCGAACAAACACAACGGAATAAAGACAGAAATCAAAATTATAATACTCAAAGGCACATTCATTATGAAATTTCTAACAAAGAAATAATTATTGGTTCTATAGTATCGTTAAAAATGTTGTTGTTTTTTACATTTTTATTTTCCATATATGAAAATTTTAACAATATATTTTCTATAGAATTAAAATTGGATTCCATATTATCGTTCTTTTCATCTACCTGGTGGTCATTTATATTAGGTATATTGTTACTTGTTATTTTTTCAACGATATACGGTATAATAACAACATATTTACGATTTGGTAGAATGAAAGTCACCTCGGATTATAACCGGATTTATATTACAAAAGGTATTTTTAACAAAACAGAGTACTCTATTCCAAAAAACAAAATACAAGCAGTGAGTATAAATTATTCTTTTTTACAGAAGTTAACAGGATTGGTTAAAGTAAGAATTATAAGTACGATTGAAAAGGATAATGAAGAAGTTCCAACATCCAATATATTGTTCCCGTTCATTAATAAAGATAAAGCTAAGTCTTTAATTAATGAAATGTTACCTGAATTTAGAGTTCATAAAGATATGATTCCTATTCCCAAAACATCGATTATTGTAAAATTATTAAGAACTAGTTATGTGTGGTTACTCACACCAATTTTAGTTTATTTCTTCTTCCCTTCTTTTTGGTATCTGACAGTTTTAATATCATTATATATATTAATCAGTCAGATCATAGGTGGATTGTATAACAGTTACTCTTTAAAATCAGAAAGTATACAATTAAAAAAATGTACATTATTTATCAATATATTTATTACTTCTCATTCAAAAGTAGAAGAATTTAATTTTTCTCAAAGTCTTTTACAAAGATTTTTTGGACTAGCTTCTTTCCCTGTAACTACAAAAGAAAACCCAGTGAAAATTACAAAAATGTTAGATGTACCTTTTGAAGTGGCAAGAGAATTCTATGTGAGATATAAAGAAAAAACTACTTATTTTACCAATACTTTGCTTAATAAATAAAGTGCTATATATACTATATGAAGTAGAAAAGGAAACTAAGTTATAAAAATCACCCTTATTTAATTCATCGCAGGGTGAGTTTTTTATTATCACCGACTAATTCAAGATTTACATCCTAACGAAGATGTTTACAAAGCTCATCATACCTTGTTGCTT
>CADBNU010000280.1 GCA_902796085.1 Heyndrickxia coagulans | reverse complement strand
CAGCTGGGAGAGCGCCTGCTTTGCACGCAGGAGGTCAGCGGTTCGATCCCGCTAGGCTCCACCATTAATGAGTAATATAGTCCATGGCGGCGTAGCTCAGCTGGCTAGAGCGTACGGTTCATACCCGTGAGGTCGGGGGTTCGATTCCCTCCGCCGCTACTCTTCTTATTAATAATAAAAATGGTCCGGTAGTTCAGTTGGTTAGAATGCCTGCCTGTCACGCAGGAGGTCGCGGGTTCGAGTCCCGTCCGGACCGTAGTTGAAAAAGATTTTGATAATTAATTTTGAATCTATTTTCAATCTTTATACTATGGCCCCTTGGTCAAGTGGTTAAGACACCGCCCTTTCACGGCGGTAACACGGGTTCGAATCCCGTAGGGGTCATTATAACAGCGAACCAGTCGCTGTTTTTTTTTATCAACTTGTTGATTCCACGTTTCAATATGATTCTCTTTCTTATCCTTTATCTAGATAAGACATTTATTCATTGTTCCTCTATTTAACCTCAATTTTTATTTTCCATTTACTTAGCATTACAAGGAAAAATAGTAGTACGGCTCACTGTGATGGACATACTAAGAAAAAACAGCAAAAGGAGCTGTATGCCGTGGAAGAGAAAGGAGAAACTTTAACGGTATTTGCACTGGGTGGCTTAAATAAAATTGGTAAAAATATGTATGTTATAGAGTATGGTGAAGATATATTGTAATCGATTGCGGCAATAAATTCCCTGATGAGAGTTTGTTAGGGATTGACTTAATTATTCCTGATTTTTCGTATTTAATTGAAAATGGAAAACGAGTGCGTGCGGTAATTGTAACCCATGGACATGAGGATCATATCGGTGGGATTCCATACTTTTTAAAAAAAATAAATGTTCCAGTTTATGCCACCCGCTTTACGTTAGGGTTAATCGAGTTAAAACTTAAAGAACATCGTTTATTAAGGGAAAGTACATTGTATGAAATTCATCCTAATTCAAATATACAAATCGGTTCGTTTCATTTCACCTTTTTTAAGGTAAACCACAGCATTCCGGATTGCTTAGGTATTGTGATTAAAACGCCTGTTGGAAATATTGTACATACTGGAGATTTTAAATTTGATTTAACGCCTGCTAATCAAGAACGACCAGAAATCCATAAAATGGCACAAATTGGTGAGGAAGGTGTTTTACTTCTTTTGTCGGAAAGTACGAATGCCGAACGTATTGGTTTTACACCGTCTGAACAAATGGTGGAAGAACACTTAAATGCCGCTTTTTTAAAAGCTAAAAAGAAAATTATCGTATCTACATTTGCATCAAATATCAGTCGTGTTCAACAAATTGTAAATGCAACAAAGAAAACGAATCGAAAATTGGTTTTACTTGGGAGAACGATGAGGAATGTCGTTGAAATCGCCATTGAAAAGGGATATTTACGTGTACCGGAAGATATGATTGTCGATCGAAATGAAGTAAGTCAATTGGAACCGGAAAAAGTTGTTATCCTATGTACAGGCAGTCAAGGCGAACCATTGGCTGCCCTATCCCGTTTGTCTACAGGAGAATTTCGAGGTGTCGATGTCTTGCCGGGAGATACGGTCATTTTTGCAGCCGGGCCGATTCCTGGCAATGAAAAAAATATTACCGCCATCGTTGATAACTTTTTTGCTTTAGGAGCAAATGTGATCTACGGAACTGGTAGCACGTCAGGTATGCATGTATCTGGCCACGGGTATCAGGAAGATTTAAAATTAATGTTAACGTTAATGAAACCAAAATATTTTATTCCGATCCATGGTGAATATCGAATGTTACATCATCATCGCTTACTTGCTGAATCCGTTGGTGTTGAAAAAGAAAATACGTTTATATTACAAAACGGTGATGTCGTTGAAATTAAAAACGGAATAGCGCGGAAAAACGGTAACATTCCGATAGGCAATATGTATGTTGATGATGGAGAGATCGGGGATATGGAGTTTGTTTTGCGTGATCGAAAGCAAATTTCCGAAGATGGGATGCTGATCATTGTATTAACGATGAGTAAATATGATGGTAGGCTTCTTGCTGAGCCCGAAACGTTTTCCCGGGGGAAATACTAGCTCAAGAAAAATATTCATGGAACGGTATGAAAAAGCAAATTAAAAAGTCGCTTCGTACATTTATACAAGAAAAAACAAAGAAAAAACCAATGATTGTTCCAATTCTTATTGAAGTATGAGGATCGACATTAAGGAGTCATTACTTACCAACATTTTAATGCGTATGATTGGGTAACATAAGGCTTGGATGAGCTAGTTCTTAGTTCATACCAAATATAAATGAGGATGTGATGGTGTTGGCTGAAAGAGATCAAAGAAGAGGTCAAAGAAGAAATCAAAATCAAACAGATAACAGTGTAAGTGAAGCTGTCGGAACAGGCGCAGGTGCTGTTACAGGAGCAGCAATCGGTTCTGTTTTTGGTCCATTAGGTACTGTCGCTGGTGCTGTGGCTGGTGGAGCGTTAGGTAATAAAGCTGGTGAAAATGCCGATAATATGGATGAGAATGAACAAACAGAATAATCAAAGTTAATGATGTAAATGCTATTAACTTTTTATCAGAGGCTAATCATCGATGAGATGGTAAGCCTCTATTTTTTGTAAAAAAATAACGAATTTTCTTGCGCAAAGTATATGAAACACTCTATCATAATATTAGGTGTGATTTGCTGAGAGAGCTTTGATTAAAAGAATGGGTACAATCAGCCTGTCATACCTTAAGAAAGACAAAGGGGAATTGAAACTTTACAATGGGGGGATTGAAATGATCGGTAAAACGATGATCACAGTAATTGAACATGATATTGATGAAATGGGGCATGTCAATAATAAAGTTTACCTAGATTATTTAGAAAAGGGTAGAGAAAATTGGTTTGAAGAAGTATCTGGGATGAACTTTTTAACTATGAAGGAACGCAATTTAGGTACGGTTGTTATACGTATTGAAATTGATTTTAAAAAAGAAGCTCTACTTGGTGATCGATTAAAGGTCGAAACAATCCCTGCTCAATTAGGGAACAAGAGCTTTAAGTTTAAACAAGTGATTTACAATCAACATAATGAATTATTAACAGAAGCGCTTGTTACGTGCGTTATGTTTGATCCGACAGCAAGAAAAAGTATCCCAGTGATCGAAGAAATACGAGAAGGTTTCAAAAATTGCGAATCGGTTTACAATTAAGTATAAGGCCAGTCTTGAACTGGCCTAATTTATTTTTTATATTGATTATTTTGACTGTTTACTTTATCAACATGGGCGTGTTCCTTACCGGGACCAGCATTTCCTTTTACGCTTGCTGCACTGACTCCAGCCTTTGATGGATCTTTTTTTAACCTTGCCATTCCTTTATTCCCCCCTTGAACATTTGTGTATTTATAATTTACCCTGCAAATAAAAAAATATCACCATTTTGTCATTCTGCATGGATCTTTTTCATTTACGGTTATATTATGAATAAGTTTTTCAATTACCTAGTTCGTTATAAAGAATGTTTATTTTTAGTGAAAGATATGAAGCAATATCGTCAAATACTTATATTGTGTTAACAAGCTGTTAAAATAAATCGTTTATTTGACTAAACTATGATGAATATGGATAATAATAGTGTGAAACGCTTAATTTGTTCAAGAAATCTTGACAAATATTTAATTAAAATTTTATTGTTATAATGTGGAAATTGTATAATAATAATTTCTAGAAGATAATAATTTTAAAAAAATATTTAGGAGGAATTGCAAATGTCTTTAATTGGAAAACAAGTTGAACCATTTACATTACAAGCTTATCGAAATGGAGATTTCGTAGAAGTAACAGAAGAAGATTTCAAAGGAAAATGGAGTGTTCTTTGCTTCTATCCAGCTGACTTTACATTTGTATGCCCAACTGAACTAGAAGATTTACAAGCACAATATGATGAGTTGAAAAAACTAGGTTGTGAAGTTTATTCTTGCTCAGCTGATACTCACTTTGTTCATAAAGCATGGCATGATCATTCAGAAGCAATCAGTAAAATTACATATACAATGATTGGTGACCCTTCTCATAAATTAATTCGTATGTTTGATGTGTTACGAGAAGAAGAAGGAGTAGCAGATCGCGGTACATTTATCATTGATCCAGATGGTGTAATCCAAGCAGTAGAAATTAACGCAGACGGCATTGGACGTGATGCAAGTACATTAATTGATAAAATTAAAGCAGCACAATACGTACGTAACCATCCAGGTGAAGTTTGCCCTGCGAAATGGAAAGAAGGAGAAGAAACATTAAAACCTAGTCTTGACCTTGTAGGTAAAATCTAATAGCTCTATGACCGTTTGTTTATAAGAAGGCAAGGCAAATTGAGGAGAGATCAATAAATGCTAGATGCAGATATTAAGCAGCAGTTAGAACAATATTTAAAACTTCTCGAAGGTGATGTATTACTTAAAGTTAGTGTCGGTTCTGATAAAGTATCTCAAGACATGATGGAGCTTGTAGAAGAATTAGCTAGTATGTCGCCTCGAATTAAGTACGAACGAGTTCAATTAGAACGTACACCAAGTTTTAGTGTCAACCGACCAGGGGAAGATACCGGCATTGTATTTGCTGGTCTTCCTCTTGGCCATGAATTTACATCTCTCGTTTTGGCATTATTACAAGTTAGTGGTAGACCACCGAAAGTTGAACAGTCGATTATTGACCAAGTTAAAAATATTCAAGGCGAATATCGATTTGAAACATATGTTAGTTTGACATGTAATAATTGTCCAGAAGTTGTACAAGCATTAAATTTAATGAGCCTACTTAATCCTGGTATTTCACATACTATGATAGAAGGTAAGGCTTTTAAAGATGAAGTTGAGAGTAAAGACATCATGGCTGTGCCGACCGTATACTTAAATGGCGAATTCTTTGAAAGCGGTCGTATGACGATTAAAGAAATTCTAGCTAAACTTGGTAGTGAAGAAGATCCATCGATTTATGAAAAGAAAGAACCGTTTGATGTACTTGTAATTGGTGGAGGACCTGCAGGTGCATCCGCTGCTATTTATGCTGCCCGTAAAGGTGTACGGACAGGGATTGTTGCAGAACGCTTCGGCGGTCAAATTTTAGATACAACGACAATTGAAAACTTCATCTCAGTCAAAGAAACAGATGGTGAAAAATTAGCAGCACAGTTAGAGGCACACGTGAGAGAATATCCTGTTGATATTATGGATTCTGTATCTGTTGAGCATCTCGAAAGAAAAGGCGATATGATCCATATACAATTGAAAAATGGCGCTGTACTTAAGAGTAAAACAGCGATTATTGCAACAGGTGCACGTTGGCGTAATGTCGGCGTACCTGGCGAAGAAGAATTCCGTACAAAAGGTGTAGCCAACTGTACACACTGTGATGCACCATTGTTCGCAGGTAAAAATGTTGCCGTAATCGGTGGAGGGAACTCTGGACTTGAGTCAGCTATTGATTTAGCAGGGATAGCAAATCATGTCACTGTATTAGAGTTTGCACCTGAGTTGAAAGCTGATTCTGTTCTACAAGAACGCGTGAAAAGCTTACCAAATGTAAAAGTGATTAAAAATGCTGCTACAAAGGAAATTACAGGTACAGATAAAGTCAATGGTCTAACTTATGTTGACCGTGAAACAAATGAAGAACATCATCTTGAATTGGAAGGTGTTTTCGTACAAATTGGCCTTGTGCCAAACACGGAATGGCTAGAAGGCACAGTTGAAATGGATCGCGGCCAAATTATTGTCGATAAACATGGTGCAACGAATGTACCAGGCGTGTTTGCAGCAGGAGATTGTACCGATAGTGCTTACAAGCAAATTATAATTTCCATGGGTTCAGGTGCAACAGCTGCTCTCGGTGCATTCGACTACTTAATCCGTCATTAATTTGTATTTTATTTGGTAAAAGCAGACAGAATTGATTCTGTCTGCTTCAGACTGTCGACAAACCCCAACTCAAATGCTTCATTTGAGTTGGGATTTGTCTTTTTTTGCTCATCATTTTCTAAGATTCTTAT
>CADBNU010000279.1 GCA_902796085.1 Heyndrickxia coagulans | reverse complement strand
TTTGATATTGTCGACATTGTCTTTCCCACACTGTCTGCATTTCATTTTTAATCTCCCCGATACACCTTTCCTTACCAACATTTATATACCAACGTTATTCAAAGCGATAAGCAATCTTACTTCAAATTCATTTAATATAACACTAAAAACATAAAAAGCAACGCAAAATGATACACAGAACTCACTCTATTTTTTTAGTGAATCTCTGTAAGCGCCCATAACCTTTATATTTTCATATTCATATTTGTTCATTCGGGACTCAATAACATACATATCATGCGTGTCGGGATGATACCAATCCATTGATTCAAAATAAGCCTTTTCTTTTCCTTGCGTAAATTGGTAACCAAGCCTTGCATATACCTCATTTATGGCAAACTGAATTTCATCTAATTTCATCCAAGAAATGTCACTGCTAGAAATATATCGCGAAGAAGCACGCAATCCATAATAATCAGCCGTATCACTACTTGGCGTCACATATGACGACGAACTTGATTGTTCCAAATAACTGTTTTTGCTGGAAGAACTTGAAGAATTAGACGAAACAACCGTCTTTGCGCCTTTAGAAATCACAATGTTAACGGTATCTCCCACATCTGCTTTTTTATCTTCTGCTGGTGATTGCGAAATAATATAATCTTCAGGAGTGCTGTCGCTGTACTCAAATTCAGCTTTATATTTCAATTCCAAATCATTAATTTTTTCGATTGCGTCACCAGATTTCATCCCTACAACATTTGGAATTCTCAAATCAGGTTCTGTGGTAATTGCTTCCGTTGAATCTGCCTCAGTTATTTTTTCAGTGATTTCTGAAACAGTAACCGTTGATTCCGTAAATGAATCGTTAGTTGTTACTGAAGGTTTATTAAACAATATAAATAAAAGCACTATTCCGACTGTTAATGCACCAGCTGCTGCAACTGATATTATCACTATTTTTTTAGTTTTTGGTGCTTTCTGTTCGATAATTTGACCTTCCGTGTTGTTTGGCGGAAGTATATCATCTTTTACCTCAGCGTAACTCTTTTTTTCTGGTTTTTGTTCAATTTCATTTTCAGATAATTCAGTACCGCAATAAAAGCAATACTTTGTGTTTTCTGCATTGTCTTTTCCACATTCCTTACATTTCATTTCTAACTCTCCTCAACAAAATATTAATTTAATAACCTTTAATATACTTTATCAATACTATAGACGTTCCAAAATGTGTCATACTCAATACTTGTAAGTCCTTCGGGAAGACTATCTACATTCACAAACTTGCAATCAATTGTTTTTCCTGCAAATTCCTGTAAATCCATTTCAGTCGACACAATACCAAACCCCACTTCTCCATTGGGCAGATAAATCCAATATGAATCATTATCGGGAATATAATTTACAGTAGTATTAACTATTTTCGCCGTCTTTCCAACTACATCCTGAGAATAATATTCTATAGTTTCATTGTAATTTGACAAGAAAGCATCATATCCGTTTTCGTATACCAAAACAACTTCCGTTTTATCTTTTACTCTTGTTATAAATAAAACCAGATCCACATTCTTATCAAGTAAATTTGCAATTCTGGTTTTTTCAGAAAAAACAACAGGTATGTAGTTTTTCTTATCATAAGTAATTAAAAAGTCATTATCCATTTTTGTAAAGAAACAATTTGCAGCAATTACCTGTGTCTTGTTCATGTTGTCCAAATTCATTTTTAGTTCTGAAAACTCGTTTTCATTGCATATAATTAGAGTTTTATCGACTTCATCATAGTTCAATTCAGTAATGATAACGTCGCTGTAATCATCATACAAGACGTCTGCATTTTTGGGAACAATTGAAAAATTTAATAAAAACACAAGAACACAGCTAATTATGCAGATTGAAAGAATGATTGAAATTATCATAAAAACAATTTTGCGATTATTTTTTTTTGAGTGAACATGTTTTTTGGTGATGCTTGCATTATTAGTATTTATACTCAAGCCATCTAATAAAGGGGTTCCACAATAAAAACAATACTTTGTATTTTCAGCATTGTCTTTACCACATTGCGTACATTTCATAACAATCAATCTTCCTTCAATAACTCATAAATTTGGTATATGTGTATTAGCAACACGTTTGAGGATAGTATTTACTAAACAATCTCAGGCAATTTTGTAAAATCTCTTTTATCAGTTTCATTTCCTTCATACAAGTGTAATCCCCTCCAGTTAACGCTCTGATAAGATTCTTTATATGATGCAATAAGCGACATATACATTGTTTGCCAAATCCACCTAATCCGATAAAGAGTTTCGGATTATCTAATGTTCTGCAAATACTGCCTTATTTTTTCCGTTGCCGAAATGCAAAAATAAATCACTATACATTAATTCACCGCCACTAGCAATCTTTTCTTCTTTCATACAGATGCCTGCCGGGCGAATAGCAACCAAGGTAATGTGACATATATCGTTCCAATTCACTTAGCTCATAAAGTGCCAAACAATAATATCGTTGATTCCAGTAAATTGTATTTGTAAATCCCTTTTCCATACGATTTATTATAAAATCATTTTTTTCCTGCATACGTTTGCTTTCACGAACTAATACATCTGAAATGTTTGGTTCAAAAAGCTCACTAACATGATACTGGAAATCACTTTCCTTTATGTTAACCAAAGGCTTGGAAACTGCGCCAAGCATCATAGTTTTCTCTATCTCATCTTTAAGCAAAAAGCAATTTGCCTTTTCCAAATCATTCACCCCACTGTTTAGTTTTCTATATTATCAAGATTTTTGGATTCTTATCTTTTCTTAGCCATTGTAGCATATTAATTACTGACTGCTCTTGCATTGCTACACATCCTGCTGTTGGCATACTACCTACATGAACAAAAAATGCAGAACCTTTTCCAGATACTATCGGGTTCGTGTTATACGCGATTTCTACCGCATAATTGTAAGAGGGCTGATAATCCAAGAGATGTTCTGCAGAGCTCCAATCTGCATTATCTGTTCCTTCAACGTGTTGATTGTAATAGATGGACTCAGGATCATCCACCCAATAACTATCCTGAGTTATTTGAAAATACGGATAATCTATTCCAGGATTCTCTTTAATTCCAAAAGAGGTTCCAAGCGGAAATAAGCCCAACGGCGTATACTCGGAATACTCATTTGCTTCGGAACTTACTCCTTGCGAGCCAACGAACGCATTGTTGACATCCATTTCTTCAAGATACTGCCACGCATTATCTTCCATCTCAAAAAATTGAATTTTTGCTGTGGAATTATAGGATTTTACAAATACTAATTGCTCACAAAGCAAATCATTTACCGATAGTCCTGAACTTTCTACAGCATCAACAAGTTCCTGAGGAATTTGCGGTTCTCTAACATACGCAGAAGGATCTGTTAATGTAACTGATTTAGATACTGAACCATCGGTGATATCGGTAGACTCATTTGCATTTACCAAATTGGTAGACAGAATTATCGGTTCATCAACTGTAGATTTAATGTCTATTGGATTTTGATTTTCATCTTTCTCAGTGTTCCAACCAAATATAAGAAGCATAATGAGTGCAACTATTCCTAACACAAGACTTATTGAAAGAATTATTCTCAAGAATTTTTTTAATGAATCATCTGACTTCATATGTTTATTGTTTGATTCTTTTTTCATTTTCCTATCTTTCCTCAATTGATGATAATATATGGATTCATTTTTTTGTCAAGATAAAATAACAGTTCTCGCATATCTTCAGCGCTAATATTGACATCACCATAGCTTTTGGTTAGGTTTTTATTCTTTCCTGACACATACATGCAAGAACCATTGGGGCTCACCCCTTTTGTATATCCATCACCATTGTGTTCTATTAGAATACATGCATAATTCACGCCACTTGTAAAGATACTATATGTATCCTCAGCACTTGACCACTTTGGTGGGTTTGATGTTGAGCCATGTTGAACGGTATTATAATAATCCGAATCAGGATCGTTCACCCATACTGTTCCGGGTGTTATCGTCATAGTATTGAGCTTTGTATTCAAACTATTAGTTGAAAACGCAAAACCTAGTTTAAACTCTCCTTTTGGAGTAGCTGATTTGTATTCACTTGGTGACTCAGTGATTCCATCCATTCCAAAATAGACCTCATTAGTTTCAAAAAGTATTTTGGGAGTATAACCCGACCATTCAATAAGAGTTAACTTATCTCTATCACTATCGGCGTAAACAACTTGATTCGAGTTATCCAAACGCTTAAATCTATAGATCTCCGCCTCACTTTTTTTGTTAGGAAGCTCGTCAATTGCCATGAAAATGAGATCCACAACACTATTACTCTCTTTTACTGTCTTGAAATCATCAAAAATTTTTAGCTTAAGATTTTCTGGCAAATAATCATTTCCTTCTCCAACTGAACTAATTCCAAATGTCTTTTCAGTATCATTTACAACAAATAGAATTCCATCTGAGCCACATTCGTTACTACATAAATCTTCTGCTGACTTTTGAATCTTTGCGTGTGAAACATTATCAAACAAAACCCTTACATTTACATTTGTATCAGATGATTTCTTTTCTAACATATTTTGAATTTGATCTAGTTCATTTTCTTTTAGCGAACACGCAGTGACAGATATATTTGCATATGTTTTCTTCGCAATTGTGGTGTCATTTTCTACAGATTTATTTGCTGTATTCTCATTTGAATTAAAAACGACTGATGTATTTTGCGGGGACAAATTGACTTGAGATGACTGGTTATTGATTAAAGTGACGATAATAAATGCAATTGCACTTAAAGAAATCACTACTGATATCAAAGCTACAATTAAAATAACGTACTTGGGCTTTATCACTCTATTTTGAGGAAACTCTTTTTCAGATGAAACTGTCTCATTTTCATTTTGAAGATCGGCTACCTGCTGTTGAGGCAATGGTTCAGCTTCTAGTAATTCTCCGCAGTAAAAACAATACTTCTCCTCATCAAAGTTTTCCTTATGACAATATCTGCAAACCATTTCTTATTCCTCCATACTCATAGACTCAAAAAAACAGATACCTTAATCAGGGTATCTGTTTAACAATTTTTGTCATACATTGTTTTAATTCAATACAAACGCAAATTGTAACAAAGCAAACATAAGACAACCCGATTGTTACGGCTACAGCAATAAAGGATTAACTGAAAAATATATAGTATATGTGTTACCACCTGTAAATAAGTCATACCTTCATTTCACGTGTGTATGTATAGTAAACGACAATCTAAAGTAATTTTGCACTATTTAAAAAGTCACATTTAATGCGAGTTGGTTTTGCTTCAAGAACAAAAATCAAAGTCGTTTGCTATAATATCATGACCTTAATAGTCCTTGGGGTGTCCACAGTTCTGATTAGAACAAACCTTTGATAATAACCCTTTGAAACGTGATCCGCAATATGGGCAAAGTCCGCTAAATCTCCTCAAGTCGGCAAGTTGCAAAGCACGTGGTAATAGAATAAACTCGCGCGAATACCTCATATAATAGAACAACCATTTACCTACAATGATAAAGTCATGATATTTTCTATCTGAAAAAAGCGTAATACTATTTTTTCGATAAGTCGGTGAGCTAACAGTTATATCACCAGATTGGTTATTGATCTTTATTTTACACCCAAAACAATCAAACAAGGTTATCAATTCATTGGCAGTATTGGTCATATCATACTTCCAATCCTGCACATTAATATTGCATGGCATTTTCGTTGTATGATATGGAACCAATTTACCGTCTGTACACAAATTATAATATGATTTTGAAAGACGATATAGAAACTTGGTAAAAGGTTGATACTTTATCTCTAAAAAAGCGTTCAACCCCACAAATAACATCCACTCAGTGTACTCATCTATTGTACTGCTCTCCAGAGAATTGAATGATAGATCTCTAACAATATACTTCTTATATGGTTTCAATCGAAGTTCATTACCATACTTACTCATAGTATAATCAAAGAAACGTAGTGTTTCTTCTCTATTCAATCGAAGTGCGTTGCTCAAATTCTTCTCATCAGGAGGGCAAAAATCCTGCCCATCAAAATACTTTACTATCGGCAACTTATACAAGCCAAGCCAACCGCGGTAATCATCTGGAAA
>CADBNU010000278.1 GCA_902796085.1 Heyndrickxia coagulans | reverse complement strand
TTTTCATCATTAGCGACCACTTGATGTTCCGGTGTCCGATTTGTCGATAATAAAACGTCTTTTATGTAATCCGTTGGGAAAATATTTCGGTACCATTTACTCTTTAAATAATCTTTACATTTATTTACTGTTATTTTATAAAGCCAAGTCTTATAGGAACTTTTTCCTCGAAAACGATCCAGTTTTACAAAGCATTTTAAAAATACATCTTGGGTAATATCTTCAGCAATTGCCCAGTCTTTCACATATATATAAGCTAGACGATTGATATACGTAGCATATTCTTCAATTAAAAATTTAAATTCCTTTTCATGCGATCCTTGACTCACCTGCTTGCTTAACACAATTTTCCCCCCTTTCATTATTAGACGACAAAAACAAATAAAAAGGGTCACTTTTTTTAGAAAATTCTAATATAATTATAATTTAATAAATGTAAACTAGAAAAATCAAAGGGTTACTTGGAATGAGATAGGGGAGAGTATGATGAGTAGTGATCATTGTTTTAGAGATAGCCTTTTAATCTATTTTGCTTCATTAAATTATTGTTCTTCGTGATATAGAATGGCATGGACCCGAGAGTTGACACATTCCAAATATATTAGACGCTCGACAAACCTTGTTTTATTTCTTACCGTCTATTCATGCGTACAAGCCATGACTAATCAAAAATTTGGCAGGAAATTTTCTTTTTATCCATGGGGTGACTTACTATTTAAAAATTAAATTTATCTTTTGTATGATTCTATTGTGTTTGTTGTAAATTTTTTGCAATTCGCCACAAGCCCAATCAGTTTGGTGTATTAATCGGATATTTGGAAAATGTTTACACACCATTTGTTAGTCCATACGGGTCAACAATATCTGTTTATAGAAAAGGATTGTATACTTTATACATAAAAATATATGTATAATGAAGCTGAAAAGGAGGGAAATTCATGCAAAAGGAAAAAATGCTTGCGGGCCAGATGTATGATCCAGCTGATTCACTATTAGTAAGAGAACGTGAGGAAGCAAGACGAAAAGTTCGAATCTATAATCAAACACTTGAAACGGAAATAGAAAAGCGGGAAGAAATTTTGAAGGATTTGCTTGGTTCAACAGGAGACAATATCAAAATGGAACCTAATATTCGATTTGATTATGGCTATAATACTTATGTCGGTGAGAATTTTTATGCAAATTTTGATTGTACAATTTTAGATGTTTGTGAAGTGCGGATTGGCGACAATTGTATGCTTGGCCCAAATGTGCATATTTATACTGCAACTCACCCAATCCATCCTTTTGAACGAAATTCCGGAAGGGAATATGGGAAACCTGTTAAAATTGGCAATAATGTTTGGATAGGCGGAGGATCAATCATTAATCCTGGTGTAACGATTGGGAATAATGTTGTTATTGCATCCGGATCAGTCGTGACAAAAGATGTGCCAGACAATGTTATTGTCGGGGGAAATCCAGCAAAAATTATTAAACAAATAGAACCTTAGTTTTCATCATTTTTAGTTTAAGTGCTAAATCGTTGGAGATTTTGGCACTTTTTTGTTCTACAAATAAACTTAATAATAGGAATATACTAAATTTACAGGATAATTTATTATGTTCTTTGTTTTAATTAATATAATTCTGAACGATGCAACTATTTTTATTTTAAATTCGTAAAAGAAGATAATATGTATTTCCAATTGAGGTGAATGAGGTAGATGGAATTGATTATTTTGATTGTTGTTGGTCTTTTGGGCATAGTTATAGCGGGGCTTGGCCTAGTTAAAGCATACAGTCTAAGAATGACTGAGCCGAAACAAGAACTACAAGAAAAATTAGATCAACTAGAAAAGGAGGTCCAAGAATTAAAAAATCAAAAGTGAAAAAACTATGGTTTCAAGGATAAATTTTGAATGGGAAAATGGGGGGATTTAAAAAATAACAAATGACAAAACGACCATGAAATATAGTCTGTTCATAGGAATAATGTTGTTATTGCATCCGAATCTGTCGTGACAAAGGATGGGCCAGACAATGTTATTGTCGGGGATAATCCAGACATTATTGTTTTAAAGTGCAAAACCATTTTTTGCTTGACGAGGAATCAGAAGATGCTTGCTTAATGAGGCTGAAAAAGGGGAAAACATATTGCCTTAAGTCGTTTCGAGACATCACGTAATAATAAGTGGGCAAAATTGGTATTGTCACATGGGAATTCAACAAGTTGATCAATTTGATACATATATAGGTTATGAAATGAATTGCCTTCAAAACTGGCGTTCCTCACCTTTTTAGTCCAGTCACTGGCCCACTATGTTGGCAAAATATTGATCAATTTAAAGGAAATATGAAGAGAAGAGAGATCATCAATGTGTTTGTCATGAAAAATATTTCTATACTTAAATTGACAAAAAATATGTAGTATGTTAAATTTTATTTTAATAATTTAAAAAAATAAAAAAACAAATACTTTTTTGGATTCTTATCTAGAGTGGTGGAGGGACTGGCCCAATGAAACCCGGCAACCTGTTAAATTCGTTTAACAAGGTGCTAATTCCTGCAGAAGTAATTCTGAAAGATAAGAAGAGATCGCGATTCAGCCCTCTTCTTAATGAAGGGGGTTTTTGATTTTAAGGGGAGGGATGGCTGGCACAATTTAAAACTGATTGATATTTTTGTGCAAAAACCAAGTAAACATATAAGTTTAATTGTAATCAATTACAATAAAATATCATTTATGAAAGTAGAGAGGATAGGAGGGAGCACATGAAAAGGTATCTGTTTATTTTAATTGGACTCATTAGTTTTATACTTGTTGGTTGTTCTGAAGGAAATACAGATGGAAAACCAAATAAGATCAGATTGGATTATGCAACTTACTCCCCAATAAGTCTTGTATTAAAAGAGTTTGGATTTTTAGAAGAAGAGTTAAAAGATGAAGGGATCGAAATTGAGTGGGTATTTAGTCAAGGAAGCAACAAAGCACTAGAATTTTTAAATAGTAACAGTGTGGATTTTGGATCTGCAGCTGGAGCAGCTACGCTAATTTCAAAGGTAAATGGTGCACCAATTAAAAATGTTTACATTTTCTCAAAACCTGAGTGGACAGCGCTTGTTACGTTGGAAGATGAAAATATAGACTTAGTCGCGGATTTAAAAGGGAAAAAAATTGCGGCAACCATTGGTACAGATCCTTATATTTTTTTATTACGTGCTTTAAATGAACAAGGTATTGACCCATCTGAAGTAGAAATTGTAAATCTCCAACACGGTGATGGGGCAACTGCATTAACGAGTGGTTCTGTAAATGCGTGGGCCGGTCTTGATCCCCATATGGCAAGAGTAGAGCTTGAATCCAGTGCGCAACTTTTATATCGAAATCCCGATTTTAATACATACGGTTTTTTAAATGTGCGAGAAGATTTTGCCAAAAAATATCCAGGGTATGTTAAAAGAGTAATTGAAGCATATGAAAAGGCTAGAAAATGGACATTGGAAAATCCTGAAAAAGTAGCTGAAATTCTAGCTGAGGAAGCACAAATTGATCTTGAAGTGGCAAAATTACAACTTGAACGGAATGATTTTACTGAGAGTATTCCAGGGAATGCTCACCAGAAAGCAATTATAGAAGCAGGAAAGATTTTACAACAAAGTGAAGTGATAGATAAAACTGTCAATATACAGGAAATCGCAACAGAATTAATTGATTCTTCGATAGCAGAGAGTACTATTAAGTAATTTATGGGGGTGAACATCAAATGGGTAAATTATTGGCGACTGTTACTACAACGAAAGAAGTGAAAAAATCACAAAAGAAACAAAAAACAAATACGCTTCATACGATTATATTCGGAAGTTTAACGCCTACAATACTGATTATCCTTTGGGAGTTATTATGTAGACAAGGTGTGTTTCCAACCTATCAATTACCTGCGCCAAGTGTAATCTTAAAAACAATTATCACTTTGTTTCAAGACGGAAGTTTGTGGACGCATATTGGAATTACAACATTACGGGTGTTCATTGCTTTTATTCTCGGCAGTGCTTTGGCTGTTATACTTGGCTCCTTTGTTGGTTTATATAAAAAAGCTGAGCAATTATTTGATCCGATGATCCAGGCTTTTCGTTCTATTCCATCTCTAGCATGGGTTCCATTATTTATCCTTTGGATGGGAATTGGTGAAACTTCAAAAATTACAATGATTGCTGTCGGTGTTTTTTTTCCAGTTTATTTAAACACCGTAAGTGGAATAACGGGAGTCGATAGAAAACTTATTGAAGTTGGTAAAATGTATGGTCTCTCGAGTTTTCAACTTATTTGGAGAGTCATTTTACCAGCAGCACTTCCATTGTTTCTTGTTGGGCTTCGAAGTGGTTTAGGACTGGGTTGGATGTTTGTTGTTGCAGCGGAACTAATGGGGGCAAGTAAAGGTTTAGGTTATTTGCTCGTTCTCGGCCAGAATACATTGTCACCTGAATTAATCATTGCGAGTATTCTTTTGTTTGCAATTATTGGAAAACTCTCAGACTGGATGTTAAAGCTAGTTGAAAAACGTACTTTAACATGGCAAGACGGTTTTGTTCAACAATAAGTTTGGTAATCATACCGGATTGACGAGTGATATAAAGTTTGAATAGGCTGAGTAACCTCAATAATTTTATAAAATGGAGAGATCTTTGATGAGTTTAGAACTGAGAAATATAAATCGAAGTTTTAATGGAAAGACTGTCATTCGTAATGTATCATTTCGTGCGAAACAGGGTGAAATTATAGGACTCGTTGGAACTAGTGGTTCTGGGAAAAGTACACTACTTCGTGTTATTTCTGGTCTTGATACAGAGTATGAAGGTCAAATCATAATGAATGATAAACAGTTTGAGGGAATGAATAGTAGCATCAGTTTTATTTTTCAAGAGCCAAGACTGTTTCCTTGGTTGAATGTTTTAGAAAACGTCACGTTTGGTTTAAAAGGAAGTAAAGATGAAAAAAAGGGAAAAGGGTTAAAAATTTTAGAGCAGGTAGGTTTGTCAGATAGCTCAGAACTTTATCCAAGGGAATTGTCTGGTGGAATGGCCCAACGGGTAGCGATTGCTAGAGCACTTGTTACTTCCCCTGAAATTTTATTATTAGACGAACCATTTAGTGCCCTTGATGCATTTACAAAAATGCAATTGCAGGACTTATTACTAGAGACATGGGAATCTTATCATCCAACCATTATATTAGTAACCCATGATATAGATGAAGCAATATATTTATGTGATCGGGTTATTATCTTAAGAGGAAAGCCAAGTGAAGTGGTAAAAGAAATTTGTTTCAATGAACCAAGGCCACGCAATCGAACAAGCAGTCAAAATGCGATTTATAAAGCAGATAT
>CADBNU010000277.1 GCA_902796085.1 Heyndrickxia coagulans | reverse complement strand
CCGATGACAGAAGCTGGCCTAGAAGCTGTAAACATTCTTTCTAAAGAAGGCATTAAAACAAATGTAACATTGATTTTTACTGTGGCACAAGGTTTAATGGCTGCGAAAGCGGGTGCTACATATATTAGCCCATTCGTTGGCCGTTTAGATGATATTGGTACGAATGGAATGGATTTAATCCATGGTTTGAAAACGGTTTTAGATAACTACGGATATGAAACGGAAATTATTACAGCAAGTGTACGTAGTCTTGCTCACGTTGAAGAGGCGGCAATTGCTGGAGCAGATATTGCGACAATTCCAGGTTCACTATTCCCTAAACTATGGAGTCATCCATTAACAGACAAAGGTATTGCTCAATTTTTAGAAGACTGGAAATCTGTTCCGAAAAAAGATTAATTCGTTTTTATAATCAAGGAACAAGTACATAACGTGTTTCCATGTACTTGTTCCTTAATCGATTAAGATCCTAATTTTTTTACATACTATATTAAGAGATGTTCGCTCTATGAAATATTTTTTTATAAAATAGAATGCGGAAGCTTTTCTTTTTTCGTATAATCGATAGGTACTTCCATAACTTAATAGCAAGTTGGAACAATAGTTGAAAAAGACAGGAGTGGAGTAAATGGTAAAATCAGTTGAACAATTATCTGTAAATGCCATTCGTACATTATCCATTGATATGATTGAAAAAGCGAACTCCGGTCACCCTGGGTTACCGATGGGTGCGGCACCAATGGCATATGTACTTTGGACCGATTTTATGAAACATAACCCAAAACATTCAAAATGGTTTGATCGTGACCGTTTTGTTTTGTCTGCTGGTCATGGTTCAGCGCTTTTATATAGTTTGCTACATTTATCAGGTTATGATGTAACGATTGACGATTTGAAAAACTTCCGTCAATATGGCTCAAGAACGCCAGGACACCCTGAAGTAACGGATACTGACGGTGTGGAAGCAACAACGGGACCACTTGGTCAAGGAATTTCCATGGCTTTAGGGAT
Source organism: Heyndrickxia coagulans (assembly GCA_902796085.1). Lineage (GTDB taxonomy): Bacteria > Bacillota > Bacilli > Bacillales > Caldibacillaceae > Pallidibacillus > Pallidibacillus thermolactis. The sequence continues at coordinate 1,749 of CADBNU010000277.1, read as the reverse complement.
GGCAATGGCTGAGCGTTTCCTAGCCGCTAAGTATAATAAAGACGGTTTCCCTGTTGTTGACCATTATACATACGCCCTTGTTGGTGACGGAGACTTAATGGAAGGAATTTCCCATGAAACAGCTTCATTAGCTGGTCATTTAAAATTAGGTAAGTTAATTGTGTTATATGATTCTAATGATATTTCTCTTGACGGTGACTTAGATCGTGCTTACTCTGATCAAACAATGAAACGTTTCGAATCTTACGGTTGGCAAGTGCTTCGTGTTGAAGATGGAAATGATTTAGATGCGATTCGTGCTGCGATTAAGGAAGCAAAAGCGAATACGGAGCAACCAACATTAATTGAAGTGAAAACGGTCATTGGTTACGGTTCACCAAATAAATCTGGTAAATCTGATGTGCACGGTGCTCCGTTAGGTAAAGATGAAATTAAATTAACGAAAGAATACTATGGTTGGGATTATCCAGACTTTGAAGTGCCAAGTGAAGTTTATGATGACTTCAAAGCGAAAATTGTTGAACCAGGCCAAAAAGTTGAAAAAGAGTGGAACGAACTTTTTGCAGCATATAAAGAAAAATACCCTCAAGAAGCAGCTGAATTTGAAACAGTAATGAAAGGCGAACTTCCTGAAGGATGGGATAAAGACTTACCTGTATTTAAAGCAGGAGAAGATAAACTTGCAACGCGAGCATCTTCTGGTAAGGTGTTAAATGCGATTGCGAAAACAGTACCTAATTTAATTGGTGGAAGTGCCGATCTATTCAGTTCAAATAAAAACTATGTTAACGATGCAGGCGATTTTGGTCCGGATAACTATGCTGGCCGTAATATTTGGTTCGGTGTTCGTGAATTTGCGATGGGTGCAGCGTTAAACGGAATGGCTCTACACGGTGGTGTGAAAGTTCAAGGTGGAACATTTTTTGTATTTAGTGATTACTTAAAACCAGCTATTCGTTTATCTGCATTGATGAAAGCACCAGTAACTTACGTGTTTACACATGATTCTATTGCCGTAGGTGAAGATGGCCCGACCCACGAACCAATTGAACAATTAGCTGGATTACGTGCGCTTCCAAATCTTTCTGTCATCCGTCCAGCTGATGCAAACGAAGTGCAAGCAGCATGGCGTCTAGCTGTAGAAAGTAAAGAAACACCGACAGCTCTTGTATTAACTCGTCAAAACGTACCAACCTTGCCTGGAACAGCAGAAAATGCTTATGAAGGTGTAAAACGTGGTGCTTATGTTGTAAGTAAAGGTGAAAAAGAAAAACCAGATGCGTTGTTAATTGCAACTGGATCTGAGGTTTCGTTAGCTATTGAGGCTCAAGCGGTATTAAAAGAAAAAGGTATCGATGTAAATGTCATCAGCATGCCTTCATGGGATCGTTTTGAGGCACAAGATGAAGCTTATAAAGAAAGTGTCTTACCTTCTGGTGTTAAAGCACGCCTAGCGATTGAGATGGCATCTTCTTTAGGTTGGGAAAAATATGTTGGCGATCAAGGTGATGTGCTTGCAATTGATAAATTTGGTGCTTCTGGAAACGGTGATGTCCTCGTGAAGGAATATGGATTCACTGTTGAAAATGTGGTAAGTCGTGTGGAAGCATTAGTCAAATAATTCATGTACAAGTTTGGATTTGTCATTATTGGGATCGGTCATGGACCGGTCTCTTTTTTTATGTCAATTTTTTTCGATATTGTGGCAGCCGTTTTAAGTGGATTTTATTTATAATTGTAATGGAAAAT
>CADBNU010000276.1 GCA_902796085.1 Heyndrickxia coagulans | reverse complement strand
TTCGTGTGGGCATTCCCGTTGGAGTTAAAAGCGGAGGTCCATTTGAACAGGCATTGATCGTTTTCTTCGTTATCATGATTGGGTACTTTGGTTATCAAGTTTATTTTTGATACATATTTTTCTTACAAGTCCATTAATTTCACCTTATTTAGTGAAAAAATGAGCCAAACTATGCTTCAAACGAACTGAACAGCCTAAAAATTGAACGAGTTTGTGCGAATTTTAATTTATAACGTGCGAAAGCCACAAAATATGTTCGAAAATTAATGAAATGTGTGCGAAAATCACAAAAAGTGTGCGGAACTTGAAATTTGTGTGCGATCTACTAACTTTTTGTGCGATTTACGATTGTGCCAATTAAAAAAGGAGGTGATCTCCTCCTTTTTTGAAAATCAAGCTTTCCCATAAATATCTATCTTCTATCCCAGAAGCGTTGTGTAGCAATAGCTTGAAGGAAATCCCTTTCAAAGTTTGGATTACCTGATGCAAAAACAACACCTGCTAAATTATTTTTTGAGGAACGACGGATATAGGATTGACCAGTTGAGGCTACTCCAATCGGTTTAAAATGTGAGTAGGCATGTTGCACATAATCAAATACGTTTTGCATAAATCCTGCTTGGTTTTGAGCATTTCCACCTACAATATAAACAGAATCAAATAAATATGGACTCGCCGTAATAAATGTGTGGGTAACTTCTATTTTCGTTCCATCATCTCCTATGACAGAACCCAGTTTATCACTGACAATATCTACCCAAACACCATTATTTTTCAAAAATTCAATGGTGTCCTTTACTTCTTTCCCGTTAAAACCATCTCCAATTACTACACCAACCCATTGGGTTTGTGCATATTTCGGAGTATTTTCTTGACTTAGTGAAGGATAGCTTGTTGAAACAGGAACATGGTTACCACTTGGACGACTAACCCCTATATTATCTGCAACAATATCAGCGAGGCCTTTATCCACATTGACTAATAAATCGACGTTTCTTTGGCGTACTGATTCACTTACTACTTTACCAAGTTGGTAACTAAATCCATCTATCGTATGTTGTTTTTCTATTGGTGTTAAGCTATTCCAAAAAATTCGTACTTGCGAAAAGACATCATCAAATGATTTGCTGCGCCATCTGCCGACTCGTCCTTCGACTCGTTTCGGATACTCGAGATAGCCGCCTTTTTGTGGTGGTGTCGTGTACGGTGTATTATTGGCAAGCTCATTATTTCGGTAGTTGACATGGTCAACATCAATCCGATACCGCATATATCCACGACGTGTATTGTTATGGAATGGACAAAGTGGTTTATTTATCGGCAATTCATCGTAATTGGCGCTACCAAGTCGATGATGTTGTGTATCACGATAGGCAAATAAACGACCTTGTAATACCGGATCATTAGAAAAATCAATACCTGGAACTACGTTGGCTGGGTTGAATGCAACCATTTCGGATTCTGTATGGTAATTTTCAATGTTTCGATTTAATGTCAACTTTCCAACTTTTTGAACAGGAATTAATTCTTCTGGCCAAAACTTTGCAGGATCAAGAATATCGAAATCATACTTAAATTCATCTTCCATCGGAATGAGCTGAACACCTAATTCATATTCAGGATATTGTCCAGCATCAATAGCTCTACGTAAATCTTTACGATGATAATCAGGATCGATACCTCCAAGTTTGATTGCTTCATCTTGTAGTAATGAATGAACACCAAGAACAGGTTTCCAAACAAAACGTACAAAGGTCGCAACGTTCTGTTCATTCACAAATAAATAAGTATTGATGGACCAAGACTCCATCATTCGATAACTTCTTAAAATGCCACGTGGAGACATAATCCACGTCACCATATGGAGTGATTCTGGGTTACTTGCAACATAGTCCCAAAACCGATCATGAGCTCCTGTACCAGTAGGGATGTCATCGTCTTGCTTCGATTGATACGCATGAATCACATCTGGGAATTTCATCGGATCCTGTACAATAAGAACAGGCATTGCAATTGTTGTTAGGTCGTAGTTCCCTTCCTCTGTATAAAACTTAACTCCTTTACATCGTAAATCTCTTACTGTATCATAAGAACCCTTTGGTCCTTGTACAGTAGAAAAACGACAAGTAACAGGCGTCTTTTTTCCAGCTTCCTGTAAAAAACAGGCCTTAGTGACATGCTTCATAGATTGATAACATTCAAACTCTCCGTGGGCACTATATCCCCTTGCATGCACAACTCGTTCTGGAATCTCTTCCCTGCTAAAATGACCGAATTTTTCAAAGTAGTACCAATCCTGCATTAACCCTGGGCCACGTTCACCTGCTTTTAAAATTTCACTATCATTTGCAAATTTTAAATCTTGTTTTGTTGTTAACGGTTTTCCAGTATTTTGGATGCGATATTTATTTAATTGCTGTTGTTTTGCATCATCATTAACTTGCTTCTTATTTCTTGAATTTTTCTCGTCCATGTTTCTCACCCGCCTCAATAGTTTTAATCCATTTATATACTTATGAAAGTTTTTATCATTTAGAACAATGGACTAGCTATGATGTTTCATTGTGATATAAATGGATAGCACCACGGCTCTAATGATAATGAAAAGAAGATTGGCGGTCCGCTTCACAAGTAGAATCACTAAATTAACTTGTATAAAAAGTAACATGATTTACTAATCACTGGTGGTTTGGTTCAAGGTTCCAAAAGTAAATGTTTCGCATATAACCTATAGTGAACAAAAAACAAATAATTTAAATGATAAACATCTATTTACTAAGAAGTTAAAATGGCGAAATTATTAAGGAACATAGCCCAAGAAATACGTAGTGTTAATTACGATATTTTTGCTACTTATAACACAATATTGCTTGATAAAGATGTCAGCTATATTGAAAAAATAAGAGAATAATATTATTTAGAAATATCTAATATAGAGGATAAAGAATTAAAAAGCAATTTATCATCATTATTTGAAAGAAAATGGAAAGTTTCGTTAGAAGAAGTCATCAAAAAATGTAAAGCAAAATTATAAATGCTTATGGAAGATGTCTAAAACCGTCTTTAATTCCTCAACTGAAATTTGTCCAGGAGCAGATATATCTTTCCCTGCTCCAAAGGTAAAGGCAGAACCAAACAATTCTCCGGCTAAACGACTGATCATTCCCGTTGCTCCCATAGAAATTGTTATGATTGGACGATCGGCATATTTTGTCTTCATCGTATATGTTGCATCTAAAAGTGTAATGACATCTTGTACAGAGTTAGGCATTACAGCAATTTTAGGAATATCCGCACCTAGTTCCTGCATTTGACGTAAGCGAGATATAATTTCATCTTTATCAGGAGTTTTAGTAAAATCATGATTTGACATAATAACATACACGCCATTTGCCTTTGCTGTTTCTTGAATACTTTTAATGACTTCTTCTTTATTAAATAACTCAATATCAATAAAATCAATTTGACCGGTTAATATAGCGGCTAGGTTCAATTCTACATAATAATCATCGCTGATTACTTTATTTCCACCTTCTTTATGACTGCGAAATGTGAAAAGGAGAAGTTCATTAGAAAAAATAGCCCTTAACTCACGAAGTACATCTTTAACGCTTTGTATATTTTCAACTTCGTTGTAACAATCGACACGCCATTCAACCATATCTGGCTTAAGACGGTTAACGGCTTCTGCCTCATTTAAAATTTCTCTACTTGTCTTTCCAACAAGTGGAACAATAACTTTCGGTTTTCCTTCTCCGATCGTCATATTTTTCACTTGTAAGGTAGCCATTCCAATATGACCTCCATTAAAAAAGATTCACAAAGAATAGATTAATAGATCGATCAACATGAACTCGCATAATAACGCTAAATTTAAATAATAGAATTATTATAACAATGCAAGTTCAATCCAACAACCAAATATATCCATTTTTCTAAATCAATTAAAGATTTAATACCTTCAGACCCTATGAATTTTATTTGATTCATCTAATCCACCAATCTTATGGCAAACCCATTAATCTAAAACTTAAAGAGGACTAGTGACCATATAAAAAAGCCCCACTATAAAGAAGGAGCTTATCTTAAACGTATTCACTCAAATAGCGTACA
>CADBNU010000275.1 GCA_902796085.1 Heyndrickxia coagulans | reverse complement strand
ATGGCCCACAGGCTCGCGAATGCCCTCGGGATGAGTTACATGAACTTGTTTTAAGTGATTTGTCTATTGCTGAGATTCAGCCTTTGAAAATTGGATTTTTTTATTTTTCTTTAATTGGTAACATGTAGTTGATCCAGCAGTTTGTTCCATTTCCAAAAATACCGTTGTTTATATCTTTTGAAAAGTTGCTGAACATATAATCGCTAATTGGTTTTCCTAAAGATGAAATTGCCTGGATGATTTTTACTCCTTCTTCCTTGGTAATTCTAAAGCGAACAGTTTGGGTTGATTTTCCTAAAGAATCCATACAAGATTGTTCTTGATTTAAACATTTGATGGCTTTCGTTGCTCTTTCTAAAGCGGTTTCTTGAGAAATTGAGCATTCCGCATCAAATAAAGGAAAATTTGCAAAACAGGAATTGTCTACTGAAAATTTTTTTGTAAAAGTATTAAATTCCATCTTGCAAAGTGAATTTTCAAAAACATAGGTGGCTGCATTTGCTATTCCTATGGAAATGATAATGAAGGCTGTGATTCTTTTCATTATGGCTCTCTTTTTTTTGCATTTTATAAAATATTTTTCTGATTGTTGTGTAACCTATTCGAGTTGCTGTGCTATATATAATCGTAATTTTTGTGTAAGTGTGTTGAATTTATCTTGAATTTCAGAAGTTCGATTAATACTTTCGTGCAATATTTTTTTCTCTTCTTGATTTAGGTTGTCTAAATGAGGACCGCATGATGGAAACAGATCGAATTGTTTTGTACATAATTCAAGAATTTCGATGAATAAGGAATATATATTGTCTGGAATAAAAATCGAGTTCTCTCCTAAAGCTTTGCTTGCTGCAGTCATGTCGATGTATGCTTTATTGAATCGGTTATTGTAAAATTTTTCTTTTGCTTTTTTGTCTGAAGGCGGGTAATCAAATGACAAAGGGAATAACCAGCAAACAGAATTCTTCATGCAAAAGAAAGCAGAATATAATTTCCCGTATATTTGAAATTCTTTATCGAATTTTGCTTGATATGAATGATTCCTGTTCTCCAAATCAGATTTGATTTGTTCGATTTTGACATCAAAATCGTGTTTGTATTTTTCAGAGATTCGATTTGCCAAATGTTCTGCTGCAAATTTGACAACGAATGCGATTATGACTCCTGCTCCGCCGACGCTAATTATTATGCCTGAAATTGTTTCCCACAACATTGTCTTGTACTCCTAAAACTTATAAATAAGAGTTCTTTATTAATTTTGTCGTATAATAGTCTATGGCTAGCTAAGGTTTCCAAAAAAGATTATCATTTGCAAGAAAATCTTCACAGTATGTACCGGGCTTAAGGTCATGATAGTCGTTGCGGTCTGTTTTAAGATGGGTAATGCTATTATATTTATAAGTTCTTACATAATTAGAATTAAAACAGTGGACTTCGCTTATTGGAGTCTCTTTACTTAGAGATTCTTGGAAAAGAAGTAATTCAATATCTTCGCCATTTATGATTTTTGACATGAAAAAGGATTCAGCTGCTTCACAATTCATTTTTTTGTCATCGATACTATTAATTGTTGTGCATAAACTTTTGAAATCAAATTTTTCATAATCGAGTACAAAAACAGCAGCTTCTTTATTTTTACTTGCTGGGTAATATCTTTTCGCTTTCCATCGCCCATCTGTAGTTAATCGATAAATGGTAACTATTTTTTCTGAGTTGATAGCTTCTTTGCACATGACTTTTTTGGGTTGTATTACGGAACACAATGGATTTGCAATCGACATTGAAAGGAATGACAAAAAGACCAATGTTAGTTTTTTCATTTTTTCTCGGTTTGTAATGTGTATCTATAGGGTTTCCTTTTCAATATACCTTTTATTGGATTCTTAGTCAAAGAAAAGAAGTCTTTTTAAGTGTGTGATAGCTTTGTTTGCTTTCTAAAAAAACGCCCAGGCTTTGAACCTGGACGTTTTTGAAATGTGACTGGATCCTTCGCTTTAGCTCAGGATGACGCTTCACATCTTACT
>CADBNU010000274.1 GCA_902796085.1 Heyndrickxia coagulans | reverse complement strand
TGAGCATCCACCATTCTATATAAATTTTAAAATAATCTTATTATTTAGTTATAATAAATTTATAGGATACTTTAATAATTGTCAACTTTATTGTTGTAAAATATTAAAGTTTTTTATTGTTCTAAAAATAAAAAAACTCCCCTAATAATACAGAATACTGTTATTACAGGGGAAAGATTCAACTATGATAATTGGATTGGTTCATTTTTTTTATTTCGTTTTGGTATGGTGTGGATCGATAGGCCGACCAACCCTTCAACAGCTTCTAATAATCCTTCATTCATACTAGGATGTGCATATAAAGGAAATTTCACATCTTCTTCTTTTGCTGCCATTTCTAATAACTGGACGAAAGTACTCGATAGTTCTACTGCCCCATCGCCAATCATGTGTATACCCAGAATGATGTCCTTTTGTGCATCGGAAATAATTTTTATAAAACCATCTTTTTCTCCAGTAATCATTGAATATCCATTTGATGCAAGTGAAAATTGATTTGTACGGATATCTTTATACGCACGTTTAGCATCATCTTCAGATAACCCTACCGATGCCATCGGTGGTATAGTATGAGCAATTTCTGGTAAAAATGTCAAATCAACTTCAGAATTACACCCCGCTAATCGTTCTGCAATGACTTTTCCTTGCTTAATAGCTTTCACTGCTAAAAAAGGTGTTCCGGTTACATCACCGATTGCATAAATATTCGGAATCGAAGTTTCTAGGTTCTTATTTATTTTAATAAAACCTTCTTTCAAAAACTCCATACCGATTCGTTCAAGACCAAGTTCTTTTATGTTTGGTAAGCGAGTACCAGAGATGAATAAATGGGTTCCTGTAATTTCCGAAACTTCACTACCAATACTTATCGTAAGTATTAAACGATCATCTTTTTCTTCAACCGTTTGTAGCGAAACTGAATTAATCCATTGTATTTTTTTCTTCTTAAAAATTCGTAAGAATTCTTTATTTATTGAACGATCGAAAGGAAGTTCACTGTTTTCCCACAAAATTGTGATTTTGGCTCCTAACGCATGAAACGTTGTAGCAACTTCTAAAGCAATATAGTCATTTCCATACACGATTAAATGCTCTGGTACTTCATTTAAATTAAATATTTCATGGGAAAGAAACATGCGGTTTTGAGTGTTCGCGATCCCCTTTTGCATTTTAGGTATACTTCCCGTTGCAATAATTGCTTGTTTAAATTCAAAAATATCAAACTGGTGTCCATTTTCAACGCCAATACGGTTTTTAGATAAAAATGTTGCTTTTCCTGTAATGACTTCGATTTGATTCCCTTTACAAAGTGATTGAATTCCCCTTTGTAAAGTTTTTGTGATTTTTTCTTTATAATTTAATATAGGGGTTAAATCACTAAAGTTATCGATTTTTGGAAAGCCTAAATTCTCGAGATGTCTCATTTCAACTTTTTTCTTTCCAGTGTAAGCATATAATTTCGATGGAATACATGCTTTGTTTAAACAATTTCCACCCATTTTATCTTTTTCAATTAATGTTACGTTAATACCTAATTGTGCAGCTCGAATGGCTGCCGTATAACCACCTGGTCCTCCCCCAATAATAATTAAATCCCGTTCTTGACAAATTTCTCCAACTACCATTCATACCAACTCCAGTAAGAGTATATTCGGTTCTTCAACTAATTCTTTAAATCGATTAATGAAATTTACTGCTGTAGCTCCATCGGCAACACGATGGTCAAAAGATAATGATACATTCATCATCTGAGCTACTATAATTTCATCATTCTTAGAAACGATCGGCATCATTTTGGTTTTATGAAATGCAATCAGTGCAGTTTCAGGATAATTAATTATTGGTGTAGCACCAGTACTTCCTAGAGGACCAACATTACTAACAGTAAAAGTACTATCTTTCATATCATCTATCTTTAATTTTCCATTTCTTGCCTGTTCATTTAAACGTTTGATCTCATCATGAATGAATTGAATTGACTTTTTATCTGCGTTATGAATTACAGGCACAAGTAAGCCTTCAGTTGTATCCACTGCTATACCAATATTGTAGTATTTTTTCACACGAAGCTTTTCGTTTTTATCATCCAATTCAGCATTAAATACTGGAAAATCTTTTAATGCAATGACAAGAGCTTTTATTAAAAATGCAGCTACACTAATTGAATAACCTGAGTCTTTTAATTCTTTTCGCATGTTCATTAATTTTGTCATGTTAATTTCGTCAAACGAAGTCACATGGGGAATTGTAAAAATTGATTTCGTCATTTTTTTAGAGATTTTTTTCCGAATAGGATTCAAGGCGATTTCTTCTATTAGACTTGTTTGTTGTATAGTTTCCTCATTAGAAAGTGATTTCGTTTTTTGTGGTATTGTTTTTGTTGAGTTTCTTTTTTGTTCAATATAACGATAAACATCCTCTTCTGTCACCCTTCCTGATGGATCAGACGCTGGGACTTCTTCAATATTAATATTGTTATCGCGTGCAATTTTTCTAGTATATGGTGTTGCTAACACCCGTCGATGCGGTGTGTAAAAGATTTGTTTTTGTTCAAAAGGTACCATTTCCTTAATCTCTATCTTTATTTTTTCATTCGCAACAGACACTACTTGTTTGTTTTGAATTTCCTTTTTTTCGGCCTCTATATAAAGTAACGTTGTTCCAACTTCCACTGTTGTTCCTTCTTTAATGATGATTTCTTTAACCGTACCTTCTATCGGTGCAGGTAATTCAGCTACCATTTTATCGGTTTGTACTTCTAAGAGTGGCTGATCAGCTTTAACATAGTCACCTGGTTTAACATAATATTTTAAAATTTCCCCTTCTGTCATTCCTTCACCAATATCATGCAACTTTACCGCTATCATGACTTTTCCCCCTTCCCTAAATCAATTCAAGGGTAAAATTTATATACTACTAGTACTTCATCTTTTTATATGAACCTATGAAACTATTCAATATGATTTAGAAATGAACAACTTTAAGAATGCCATCTAAAACACGCCGTGGTGTTGGCAGGAAATGCTCTTCTAATGCGAATAATGGAACCGGTACATCAAATCCTGTCACTCTTTCAATTGGTGCACGTAGATATAAAAATGACGTATCATTAATTATGGAGACAATATCATTTCCGAGTCCTCCTGTAGCATATGCTTCATGAACGATGACGGCCCTGCCTGTTTTTTGGACGGATTCGGCAATCATATCCCGATCAATTGGATATAGAGTTCGTAAATCAATTATTTCACAACTTATACCTTGTTTCTTTGCTTCCTCAGCTGCTTTCTCCACGACAGGAATCATTGCTCCCCAAGCAATTAATGTAATATCGTCTCCCTTTCTTACAATTCGGCCTTTTCCTAAATCAACTTTATAATACCCAACCGGAACCTCGGCACGTTTTGCTCGATAAATCTTCATCGGTTCTAAAATTAAGACTGGATCTGGATCTTCTGCAGCCGCAATTAATAACCCTTTTGCATCATATGGGGTAGAAGGACAAACAACCTTTATACCAGGCATATGTGTAAAAAGGGCTTCAGAACTGTCCGAATGGATTTCCGGTGACCGAACCCCTGCTCCATAGGGTGCACGTATAACTATTGGGACAGTCAATTTCCCCATAGTTCTTTGCCGCATTCGGGATACGTGTGTCATAATTTGATCATAAGCTGGATAAATAAATCCTAAAAATTGAATTTCAGCAATCGGCTTGAAACCATTTACCGCTAAACCAACGGATGTGCCTATAATGCCAGATTCTGCTAACGGTGTATCCACAACACGTTCTTCTCCAAAACGTTTTTGCAATCCATCGGTCGCTCGGAAGACTCCACCGTTTTTTCCAACATCTTCTCCTAACACAAGAATGCGTTCATCCATTTCTAATAAAGTTTTCAAACCATGGTTAATTGCGCCTAAAATCGTTAAATTTTCGGTAGTTTCTCTCTCAACTTGTTCGAACAAATTATCCATTTGAAGTGCCATAAGATTCCCTCCTTAATTGTTCGAGAACACTTTTTTTCTGTTCCATTAACTGGTCTGGTAATACGGCAAATACATGATCAAATAAATCATTGACATTTGGATCCGGATAACTTTCCATGGCTTCAACAGACGATTCAATTTCCTGTTTGATTTTTTCATCGATTTCAGTAAACCAATCTTGCTCCCAAAATCCGTATTTCTTCATAAACCGCTCGAGACGTATTAAAGGGTCAACGATACTGTTTCCTTGTTCATCTGACCGATATCTTGTTGGATCATCTGCAGTTGTATGTGCACCTTTCCGCCAAGTTACTGCTTCAATTAATGTAGGTCCGTTACCAGCTCTCGCAGAATAAAGAGCATTTTTCACATTAAAATAAACGGCAAAACAATCATTTCCATCGATACGAATTCCAGGTATACCATAAGCAACGGCTTTTTGTGCAATCGTTTTGGAATTCATTTGTTTAGAGATTGGAACAGAAATCGCATACCCATTATTTTGATTAAAGAATACAACAGGAGCTTTTAATACACTCGCAAAGTTCAAACCTTCATGAAAATCTCCTTCAGATGTTGCTCCATCTCCAAAGTAAACAATTACAGCATTTTTGGTACCTTTCAATTTTTCTGCCCAAGCAACCCCTGCCGCATGAGGTATTTGTGTTGCAATAGGAACAGCTGGTGGAAAAATTCGTTTTCCCTCCGGCGGAACACACCCTTCTACGCGCCCTTTCCAATAGAGTAATGTTTTCGTCATATCAAATCCAAAAGTTAGAGTTGCACCATGGTCTCTATATGTTGGTAACATCCAATCATTTTCATCTAAAGCTAAAGCGCTTCCAACTTGGGCAGCTTCTTGACCTTCAAAAGGAGGATAAGTACCTATTCTTCCTTGTCGTTGCAAGCTTATTGATTTTCTATCGAACAATCGAATGCGATACATATGATAATAAAAGCGCTTCGTAAGTTGATCTGTTATTTCACTTTTATATGAAGAGTCAAGTAAATTACCTTCATCGTCAATGATTTTTTTTAAAGAAAATTGTGGATTCATTTGCAACCCTCCCCACCTGATTAATTACGTATATTCCATTTTGGTCTCACAGAATGGTTAAAAAAGTTGTTTCGATTTCTTGCTGAAAGTATTCTTTGTTCACACATAAAATTTGCTGCTTCAAGTGTTGTAATGTTATTACGTTCAGACTGTTGAAACACGTCAATAAGTGTATCGTATATACGTTTTGTTTTCTCAAGGACACGTTCTTTATTAATGTTATAAAGTTCATCGGCTACCTGAATTAATCCTCCAGAATTTATAATATAATCTGGTGCATACAGAATCCCTTTATCAAATAACTTCAATGCATGTTCTTCAGTTAATAATTGGTTGTTCGCAGAACCAGCAACTGCCTGGACTTTTAATTGATCAATCGTTTGATCGTTAATAATTCCTCCTATTGCACATGGAACGAATATATCGGCTTTTTGAGAAAAAATTTCCTCATTACTTACAATCTTGATGCGCCCATTTAATGAATTTGCTTTTTCCTCAATTTCCTTTAAACGATTCACATTAACATCAGAAACAATTAAATGTGCTCCTTCTTCTAACAAGTTTTCAGCTACTTTAAATCCAACTTTCCCTAAACCTTGAATGGCATAAGTAACACCACCAAGACTTTCATTTCCAAATAGAGTCTTATTTACTGCTTTCAAACCATATATAATACCCATTGCAGTAGGAATAGATGAGTCTCCACCACCTCCATAACTTTCTGGCAAACCGACAATATAATTTGTCTCTTTATTGGCCTGAACAAAATCATCCATTGTGGTCCCCATATCTGTCCCTGTATAAAATCTTCCGTCTAACGATTCAACAAACTGACCAAAAGCTCTGAAAAGTTCTGGAGATTTATCCTTTTCCGGATCACCAATAATTACAGCTTTTCCTCCTCCAAAATCTAGATCTGCAGCTGCACACTTATAAGTCATTCCCTTTGATAAACGAAGTACATCTTTTAAGGCTTCCTCCACACTAGAATAAGGATACATCCGACAACCACCTAATGCTGGTCCAAGTGTTGTATTGTGAATGGCGATAATTGCTTTTAGTCCTGTATCCGGATCATTGCAAAAAACAACTTGTTCATGTTCTGCTATGAGGTTAAAAAATAGAAAGTCATTCAACAATGATTCTTTTTCTATCATTTTCATATTAAACACCTCTTTAAAATCATAAGTAACTAAATTAATAATGAATTTTATTGATATTCAGAAATATACAATCGTAGTTCTGTTTATTTTTATATTTAAATAATGCCGATTAAATCTAAATAAACGATGATAATCGCGATTGGTACTAAATATTTTAATAATAAATACCAAGATGCAAAAATTTTCTTACCAATAGATGAACCACTGGATATTTCTTCAAGTAATCTTTCTTTCGAAATTTTTAATGGGATAAAAATGCTAATTAACAATGCACCAAGTGGCATTAGAATATTACTGACTAAGTAATCTGCATTATCAAAAATGATTTTATCAAACAATGTGATGTCACTTAATACGCCGAAAGATAAGCCTGATGGTATTCCAACAAGAAATATTAACAATCCAATAATCCATGAAAATTTCATTCGTTTTGTTTTATCACCTTTAGAAAATACAGCTACAATTATTTCCAACATGGAAAAAGCAGATGTTAATGCCGCAAACAAAAACAAAATAAAAAACGCGATTAAAAATATGATACCGAATGGAATTTGATCAAAGACAAAAGGTAAAACGTTAAAAATTAATACTGGTCCTTGGTCAGGTTGTAGTCCAAAAGAAAAGACCGCAGGGAAAATAGCTAAACCAGCTAATAACGCAACAAAAATATTCATAATAACAATCGAAATTGCTGATGCAGGTAGACTTTCCTTCTTTGATACGTAAGAACTATATGTAATCATGACAGATACACCAACACTGAGTGTAAAAAAAGATTGACCCATAGCAAAAAGTAAAGTTTCAGATGTCATATTCGAAATGTCTGGTTTAAAGAAAAACTCAATTCCTACATGTGAACCATCTAATGTAACAGAACGAAGGATAACAATTA
>CADBNU010000273.1 GCA_902796085.1 Heyndrickxia coagulans | reverse complement strand
GTTAAGTGACGCTAACATTATTGCCAGGAATTCGTGAGTGTTTTCCTTATTTTTTGGGTTAAATCACAAAATGTGGTGATGAATCTTCTATAATAACTTTTTAATAAAATCTTCTCTAAATTCGTTCTTTAAATCAGTGTTGTTTGTATAAAATTTGATACCGATTAACCGGACAGATTCATTTTCTGTTAGTATCTCAATGTTAGGGTTATCTGATAACGATAATAGAAATTCTTGTTTCCACTCGTCTTGTTTTAAAAGATTTTCACCTTTTGGCTCTAAAAATACTTGATATGTATAATTCTTATCTTTTAAATATAATAAAAAGTCTGGCATAAATCCTCTTGTACCATTAATTTCAACCACTTTGACTTTACGTTCATTTCTTATTAAATAAACGTCATTATAACGTTCTTTTAGTTCATCAATATAATTGTTAATAAAGTTTATAAAATCATCTTCCAATCCGTTTACAATAGCTTTATCATAGATAAACCAATCATGATCTCGCATATTTCTTGGTTTTTTTACCTCATTCATATTGATACTATTACTTACTTTGCTAATCTCTACAACATAATCATCTATTAGTTCAGGGAAAGACACTCCTTCAAATATTGGTGTACCACGCATTTTCATAAAATTATTTTTGATGTTTTTTTCAGCATAAGCTAAGAACTTGTCTACAATTTTCAATTTCTGAATTGGAGTAAGATCATTTACTGTAATTCCGATAGGCAATGAAACAATGATACTTATACCGCCTAAAAAGTTCGGACTTTCAATAAACTCTTTCATACTTGAAATACTAGGTACATATTTCTTTAATGTGCTGAAACGATAGAATTTATTGCGTTGAATTGCTTTTTGTAATAAATGCCTATTGATAGGAAGTTTTTCTTCATGTCTTTTAGTACCGGAATACGTTTCAACTTTCGAACCAAAGTATTTCTCAATAGAAGATTCAAAATCGACTTCAAATGTTGTAGATACATTATAATTTTTGAATGATTTATAATCGTCATCTGTTGTTGGAACTACTTTATTAATATATATCTTTCCGTTCTTGAAAAAATCCATTTTACGTATTTGGGGTTTTACTTTTGCTTCTAATCGTTCGTATTTATCTTCTTTCACTTGAATATTGGCTGATTCAAGCGACTTCTCTAGATTTTTAATATATGCATTTTCATTAATTGTATGGTAATGCAGAGTCTCAATTACTTTTAAATCGCTAGCTTTATCATCAAAACGTCTTTGATATGATTTTTCCCCATTATACTCGAAAGGGAAGTATCTTGCACCACGACCAATTAACTGTGCTTCACTGTCGGTTGTTGTTTTCGTACTGGTAGCACCTTCACTGATACGAACAATATCAAAAAGATTTAATACATCCCATCCTTCATTCAATTTTGCAACAGCAAATATTGCTCGAATAGGGTTATCAGGTTCTTCTAAAGTATTAAGTAATAGAGCGTTACTTTCAGATAAAAAATTTTGCTCATTGGCATTTAAAATTGTTTCTTTAGTGAAATCCCACTGCAGATCACGAACAACCTGTTCTAGATTTACTTTCGAATAATAATTGAACATTTTATGCCAAATACTCATTTTGTTTTGGTAAATAGCCAATCCATTTTGAATGATTTTTTCTAATTGCTGAATTGTTAAATTTTCAACAAGAGATAAAAATGATTGGTTTGCATTTTTTGATATAGCGATTTTATTAGATTTAAACAAAATAATTGGTTTTAAATCAATATCATTTTCTTTAGCTAAATACTTGCGGTATTGACTTAAAAGCATAGCATGTAACATCTTTGTTTGATCATCTTCATTTGCCCGCAAAAGAACAACATTTTTTGAGTAACCATCTGACATAAATCGTTTCAAATCATATTGATATACAATCTTATTGCAGTATTTATGAAATAAAGCGTCTTTGCTCAAGTCTATTGTAGCTGTAAATTCAAGCAATCGATTCTCTTGATTTAATCTTAAGAGTTGGCTTACCGTATATTCCCAAGTACGTTCTTGTTCTTCTTTTGTAGTTAATTTTCGTTTATCACTTCGCGTGATAACGTTAATATGATGTGCTTCATCAGCTAATAAAACTAGTTTAGAGTTCTCTAATGATTCATATGTTAATCCATTTTCCCTTGGATTCGTTAAATCCATATGTAACTTTTGAATAGTTGTCAATTTCAAATAAATGGTGTTTTCTGCAGGGTTAGCAGGAAATACATCTACCACTTGAATTGTAATCTGTTCGCCATCTATAACAATTCCATCTTTTCTAAATAAATACTTAGATGAACCCGTGTTTGTAAGGTTATCATAAGTTTTCTTAATAATAGCATCACTATTAACAAAGAAAATAAAGTTTTGATGCCCTTTTTCCTTAAATAAAAACAAAATTGTTCCAGCAAGTACTAATGTTTTTCCTGAACCTGTCGCCATATGAAACAGTAGATGATTGAATGCAATATCGGCTGTATCAGAGCGTTGTGTATAAATAAACTGACGTAATGCTTGTTCTTGATATGGTCTTAGTTCATGTCTTAAATTATCAACTATATAATTAGGAACTTCTGGTGGGTTCTCAAATATATCATTAAATCGTTCTTGGATTCTTGAATGTAATATTTCGTTACTCATGGTTCTTCACCACTTCTTGCTTGTAAAAGGAATGATTAAAATGTTTTACAGACTCTGGTACGTTATACTGTTCATCATCTATTTCAGAGTAGCTTAAATATAACTGATTAGCATCTAGCGCTTGTATTAAAATGTCTTTCTTCTCTTCCAACGATAGTGAAGCGAAATCACTATTTTTATTTGTTACTTTATCAATATTAATCTTAAAATCAAGGAAGGCAGATTCTTTTATTTTATTAATGAGATTTTCAATTTCTTCATCGGAATTGGCCTCTTGGATCTGACCCACATATTTTTGGTTCAATGGGTATAGCTCAGCAAATACAAAACTTC
>CADBNU010000272.1 GCA_902796085.1 Heyndrickxia coagulans | reverse complement strand
GTAAAGCAGAAGCTATAATTGAATATCGTGAAACGAATGGACCGTTTCAAACCGTAGAAGATCTAATGAATGTGTCAGGTATCGGTGAAAAAACCTTTGAAAAATTAAAGGATTCCATTACTGTAGAATGAATCAAAAAATGTTATTGACGGAAAATCATAGATTTGCCTACACTATATATAGATCGAATATTCATAAGTTTACTGACAAGAAAAGAGGGACAAGTAGTGAAACGAATTGAATGGGATCAATATTTTATGGCTCAAAGTTTTTTGTTATCATCAAGAAGTACATGTACAAGATTATCGGTCGGTGCGACAATTGTACGTGATAAACGAATTATTGCAGGTGGGTACAATGGCTCCATTGCAGGTGGTGATCATTGTATAGATAAAGGATGTTACGTAGTTGATAACCATTGTGTTCGAACAATTCATGCAGAAATGAATGCACTTTTGCAATGTGCTAAATTCGGAGTGCCAACCGAGGGAGCAGAAATTTATGTGACGCATTTTCCGTGTTTACAATGTACAAAGTCAATCATACAAGCTGGAATTAACGTCATTTATTACGCGGAGGATTATAAAAATGATCCGTATGCTCTCGAATTACTCGAACAAGCCAATGTAAAGGTTGAAAAAGTACCTTTTGATAAAACCATATTTAATTTTGATGAAGCCACAAATAAATAAAAGAAAGGACGTGTAATGAAAATCTTTCCTGGTGTTTTTGTCTACATCAGTATTGTCACGATCCTATCTTTTTTAACATATCATTATTTTCAAGTCGGTATTTTTGTCACAGTGGTATTTTTTCATATTTTACATTACAAGTTGCATTTGAAATCCTTTTATATTTTACTTGCAAGCTTTTTCCTTGCGTTATTCTACTTTCACATACAATTTGAAAAATCAATTGAAACGCCATCAGATCAAGAACAAGCGATGTTGATTTCATTTGCAGAGTATCCGAGTTTTGACGGCAATAAATTAAGTGGAACAGTAGTTGATCAACAAGGTAAAAAGCTTGCATTTTCCTTTTACGGCAATACAAAGAGGCAAATGGACAAGTTGAAGCAAATCCTTCAACCTGGTATAACCTGTCACGTAATCGGAAAGTTGGAATTGCCCCCAGAACCAAGAAATCCGAATGCTTTCAATTATCGACAATATTTACAAACCCAAAAGATCAATTATTTGTTTAAAGCGAAATCAATATCCGATTGTTCAGTTGGAGAAAAAACAGTGTATCATCATTTATTACATATTCGGAATACTGGTATTGATCGTATAAACGAACATTTTCCAGCGCATATAGCGCCGTTTATTAACGCTTTATTATTTGGTCATGATGAAAATATAGATCCATCCGTAGAAGAAGCCTATCAAACGTTAGGGCTATCCCATCTTTTAGCCATTTCTGGTTTACATGTTACCATTATTTCTACCTTTCTATATATGATTTTATTAAAAATGGGCGTTACAAAAGAGAAAGTGCGGCTCATTCTACTAATTTTTCTGCCGGTGTATTGTGTTTTAGGGGGTGCTGCTCCTTCCGTTATTCGATCTGTCTTTATGGCATGGCTAATATTATATTTATCCAAATGGCGTAAACTTTTAAGTTCAGTTGATGCTTTGTCCATATCTTTTATTATCTATGTATTGATAAACCCGTATATCATTTATCACGTTGGTTTTCAACTTTCTTATATTGTGACAGCTGGATTATTATTATCAAAATCGTTAATCCAACAAATCCAAGGGTTTTTTAAAAATGGATTAGCAGTCTCTATTATTTCTCAAGTTATATCATTACCTATTCTTTTAGCAAATTTTTATGAATTTTCTTTAATCAGTTTCCTTCTCAACATATTGTTTGTACCTCTTTACTCTATTTTTGTACTTCCATTAAGTTTTATCGCTTATTTTCTCATCCTATCCTTCCCAAGTTTAAGTGGACCATTTGTATCCCTTCTTACATTCTTAATTGAATATCCAAACAAATTCGCAGTCTGGATCAATGGATTTGATCATTTTTCCGTTGTATTAGGGAAACCTCCAACGATAATCGTTATTCTGTTCTTTATATGCATAATTCTTTGTTTTATTCTCTTCGAGCAATTTAGATTTAACAAAATAAAGCCAATCCTATTCATTTTTATTTGTCCATTCATTTTGCAAATATTATTTATGAAGTATTCACCAATAGGCGAGGTTACGTTTATTGATGTTGGACAAGGAGATTGTATATTTATACGCTTGCCTTTTAATCAAGGGAATTATTTAATTGATACCGGAGGAGTGCTTTCCTTTGCACAGGAAGAATGGAAGAAGCGTGAAAAACCTTTTGATCCGGGAGAGTCCATTGTAGTTCCCTTTTTAAAAAGTAAAGGAATAACGAAACTAGACAAACTCATTTTAACTCACGGGGATATTGATCATGTTGGTTCAAGCGGTGTTATTTTTGAACATATGCAAATAGATGAATTGATTGTAGGACAGACACAGGAAAAGTCAAACGCTGAACAGGAGATCATTAAACTAGCCAGAGCTAACCAAACAAAGGTTACATATGCTTTTAATGGATTATATTGGTCACAAGGAAAAAATCAATTTTTTATCCTTGCACCAGAAAAAAATGCAAAGGCAAGTAATGATGCTTCAATTGTAATTTACGCAAAATTAGGAATGAAAAGATGGTTGTTTACCGGGGATATTGAAAAAGACGGAGAAGAACAACTAATCCAAAAGTATCCAAATTTACAAGTCGATATTTTAAAAGTAGGTCATCATGGTTCCAATACATCGACAACAGATCGTTTTTTAAAAGTTGTTCAACCGAAAGTAGCCGTAATTTCTGTCGGGGAAAATAATCTTTATGGTCATCCTCATAAAGAAGTTATTGAACGTTTAGAAGATGATGATATCAAAACATATCGAACGGATGAGCACGGTGCTATCACATTTACGTATTTGTTTGATATTAAAAAAGTGAAGACAATGATCCAAGAATAAGATTGTCACAAAAACATAAGCCCCATCATATTATAAAGAAAAAGAACAGACTGCTTGACACAGTCTGTTTTTCCAATCAATATTACGATCCGATTGCCTTGATTACCGTGGCAATGATAAAAATAACTGCGAAAAAAACAAAAGATATCACAAATGCAACGCCAGAATCAAGAAAATCATTTCCTTTATATTGCACATCTTTTTCAAATTCGTTCATTTCCACCCCTCCTGATAATTTTAGTATAAACAAAATTTTTTAAAAAGTCTACATATTCAGTGAGGGTTAAATTGACAACTGTTGTCACAAATAAAGTGAACGATCATATGGAAAACTTATAATAACTCCGCTAGAGTAAGATTAAACTTATTCTAGCGTTCAATATAAACGGGGATAGCCTTTTCGGTTATCCCTTTAAAATTTTTTGAAAAGATTATTTATAATATTTGATTTTTTGACAGGTTCGAATTTTTCTCTTACGATAAAAGAAAAAGAATAGAACGGAGCGGAAAACTTGTGTTTTCAAAAGTATGGAAAGAACTGAAGCAAAAAAAATTTTCGCCGATTTATTTATTATATGGAAATGAGAATTTTTTAATAAATAAAACGAAAGATTTAATCATTCAAGAAGCAATACAAGAAGAGGAAGTAGAGTTTAATTTATCGATATACGATTTGGAAGATACACCTGTTGAAACGGTAATAGAAGACTGTGAAACCATTCCTTTTTTTGGTGAAAGAAAAATCGTGATCGCTCATCATCCGTTGTTTTTAACTTCTGAAAAAGGGAAAGATAAAGTAGAACACAACTTAAAGATTTTCGAACAATATATTGAAAATCCTGTACCAACGACAATTTTGGTATTGATCGCCCCTTATGAAAAGTTGGATGAGCGGAAGAAATTAACGAAGGCTTTAAAAAAGCATGCAAGAACATTACAGGCCACGGGATTATCTGAAAAGGAAATAAAACAATGGATTCGTGAACAAGTATCTGAGAATGGGAATGAAATGACAAACGATGGTGTAGAATTGCTCTATCAGTATGTCGGTCCAAATTTAACTTTGTTACATAATGAATTGGAAAAATTGTTCTTATATTGTGAACAACAGATCATTGATGATGAAGTTGTCCATCTATTAGTTGCAAA
Source organism: Heyndrickxia coagulans (assembly GCA_902796085.1). Taxonomy (GTDB): domain Bacteria; phylum Bacillota; class Bacilli; order Bacillales; family Caldibacillaceae; genus Pallidibacillus; species Pallidibacillus thermolactis. Next base: position 532 of record CADBNU010000272.1, on the reverse strand, counting down.
ATCGTTGGAAGATAACATTTTTGCCTTGGTAGATCAAGTAATTCAAAGGAATTTAGATAAAGCATTAGAAATTTATTATGATTTATTAAAACAAAATGAAGAACCGATCAAAATTTTAGCTGTTATTGCCAGTCAGTTACGGTTTATTTATGAAGTAAAAACATTGCTTCATAAAGGTTATGGAGAAAAACAAATAGCCAGTATATTAAAAGTGCATCCATACCGAGTAAAGTTAACGATTCCTAAGGCGAAAAATTTCGAAGAAAAACGGATACTAGCTATGGTCAATTACTTAGCTGATTTAGATTATAAGTTAAAGTCGGGTTATGGAAATAAAGAGAAATTGATTGAATTATTCTTCTTTACATTTCTTACGAGAGATAACGAGGAAACTATACGATCATAAAAAGGACGAGTGGTTGACTCGTTCTTTTTTTATATAAAAAAAGAAAATTTGGTATAAAACCAAATTTTCTTCGCAAAACATATTAAGCATTTAAAGAATTAACTTTTTTAGCTAAACGAGATTTGT
>CADBNU010000271.1 GCA_902796085.1 Heyndrickxia coagulans | reverse complement strand
TGGTCTTGCCATTTCAGCGACGACAGCTTTTTCACATGATATTTTTTACCACATTTGGAAAAAAGAAAAAACGAATGAAAAAGAGCAATTGTGGGCAGCTCGTTTGACAGCATTTGTTATTGGATTCCTATCTACTTTATTTGCTCTTCGATTAGAATCGATCAATGTTACATTCCTTGTTTCTATGACTTTTATTGTTGCAGCATCTAGCATCTTTCCTGTTTTGATTTTAACAATCTATTGGAAACGCTTTACCCATGTGGGTGCAATTTCGGCTATTATCTCTGGAGTGGCAGCTTCTATCATTTTTGTTGCACTCGGTCCTTATATTATGAATCCAGTTGATGGATGGATAAATGCTGATCCGATTTTTTCATTATATAATCCAGGTATCATCACCATACCGATCGGTTTTGCCGGCGCTCTATTAGGTAGCTTATTCTCCAAGAATTCACTTCATAAGGAAACGAACTTTCATGACTTTTATATAAAGGCGCAAACTGGTATCTCATCAAGGGGAGATCAGGAATGGTAAGTTTAACAATTACGCTATTTGAACGTCTTGGTTTGTTACTTATCATTGCATTTGTTATGACAAGAACACCTGGATTTAAATCACTGCTTTACCGAAAGTATAGTGTAAAAATGTCTCTTGTTCACACCTTCGTTTTCGGTTTGTTTGGCATAGCCAGCACGATGATTGGCATTGTCATTAAAGAAGATGGGGCCGTTAGTCAGACATTGATTATATTTCCTGTTGAAGACCATCATTTAATTGTTAGTATGAGTCTAGTTGCGATCGTCATTGCAGGTTTATTAGGCGGACCTTTACTCGGTTTTGGTGCTGGAGTTATAACTGGGATTCATTTATTTTTACTTGGTGGCGTTGGAGCAGTGGCCAACGCGTTTATTAATCCATTAACAGGGTTGCTTGCAGGTTTGACCGCACGTTTTTTCTCAAATGAACGGGTCATCTCACCTTTTAAAGCGTTATTTATTGGTGTTTTCCCTCCTATTTTGCATATGCAATTATTACTTTTATTATATATTGATTATTTTAATATCATTGAGATCGTAAATACGATTGGATTACCGCTCGTTTTAACAAACAGTTCAGCCATTGCTATTTTTACAGCAATGATTGGGATTGTGCTGCAAGAACAAGAAAATGAAGCCGCCCTTGCTTCAAAACAAGCTTTTGCCATTGCGAAAGAGGCTTTGCCCTTTTTGAAGAAAGATTCCGAAATTGAAGTTGCAAAAGGATTAGCAGAGCTACTTTATCATCGTTTAAGAATTGCAGCAGTGTCGATTTCAAACGAGCAAACGATCTTAGCACATAAAGGGATAGGGGAGGATCATCACAAACAAGGGGATACGACTGTTTCGATAGGAGCATTAAAAGCAATAAATACGAAACAACTACAAATTTGTACTTTGAAATCAGAGTTGAAATGTAGTGAGAAGCATTGTCAACTCGAAGCAGCCATCTTTATACCCATTATTGAAGATGAACAAGTAACCTATCTTATTACATTTTATTTTCGAAAAGCTGAACATATTTCACAAGTTGAGTTGATGATGGCTGATGGAATCGGTCAATTTATCTCGCACCAGTTAAATATGTTGAGGGCTGAAAAATTAAAGGATTCAATTCGAGATGCAGAATTACGGAATTTACAAGCTCAAATAAACCCGCACTTTTTATTTAATACATTGCAATTGATCGCAGGTCTATTCAGAGAAAATCCAGCAAACGCTAGGCATATTACGTTACAGTTGGCTAGTTTTATGCGTTTTAATATACGTTTAGTTTCGAAATCGTTAGTGGAACTTGAAAAAGAATGCGAACATGTTGAGGCCTATACAGACATAATTCAAGAACGGTTCAAAGGTAGATTGAAGATTATTTTTCAAAAGCCGGTCGATTTAACAAATATTTATATTCCACCATCAACGATACAACCTTTAGTTGAAAATGCAGTAAATCACGGTTTAAAAAAGAAGCAAGAAGATTGCATAATTCAAATAATATTAATAAAAGAGAATAGTAGACTTATCGTTACTGTCCGAGATAACGGAAGTGGGTTTCCAACACATATTTTACCTATTGTAGGTAAACAACCGTTTACTCATGATCATCATGGAGGAACAGGTCTTTATAATGTGAATCAACGATTAATCCGCTTATTAGGGGAATCTTCCAAACTTCATATACGTAACTTGGAAGGTGGCGGAAGTGAAGTACGGTTTGCGATTCCGATATCAAATGAAAGAAAAGAGGTGATGGGATGAAAATTCGTGTCTTAATTGCAGAGGATGAACCGATGGCACGAAAAGAATTGTTCTATTTGTTAGAGGAAGAAGAAAATATCATCCTCACCCCCCATGCTGAAACTGGAGAACAATTAATTGAATTATATTTTGAGAATAAACCTGATGTTATTTTTCTTGATGTGGAGATGCCAAAATTAACGGGATTAGAAGCGGCGCGATATATTAAAAAACATGCGCGTAATCATTTTCCATTATTTGTTTTTACTACAGCCTATGACGAATATGCGATGGATGCTTTTGATGTCGAAGCCGTGGATTATTTGCTGAAACCGTTTGAAGAAAAACGATTTAGACGAACGATGGATCGTGTTCGGAAAATGTTGATGAATGTAAAGAACAATGATAAGGAGGAGGAAAAGTTTAAGAAGGCGAAGATATCAAAATTGTTAATTGATGATGGAGAAAGAATGGTACTTGTCGCCCCAGAATCGATTTATTATGCAGTGCCAAATAAACGTTTATTAGAAATTCATACTGAAGACAAAGTTATATTTAGTCGCATGACTTTACAGGAATTGGAAAAGCAGTTAGAAGGTTATCCCTTTTATCGTCCCCATCGGAGTTATTTAGTAAATCTCAATCATGTGTTAGAAATAACACCGTGGTTTAATGGAACTAGTAATCTTACATTAAAAGATAAAAACAGGACCAAAATACCAGTAAGCCGTTCCGCTAGTAAAACGATTTTGCAATTATTTAAATAGGACTATTTA
>CADBNU010000270.1 GCA_902796085.1 Heyndrickxia coagulans | reverse complement strand
ATTTTCATAAAAGAGGAGAACACCTTTATGTTTAAATGGTTGGGATTGAAAGGAGTTAAAACTAAATATGGAACCCATGGTATTGATAACGAATTTGACATTTTTAACCTCGTTGGGTTTTATTTTATGGCGACCAAGAGGAATGAACGAAGCAATACCAGCAACGATTGGGGCAATGATTATTATATTTATTGGTAGTGTAACCTTCCAAGACTTAGGTGAAATAGTGAGTACAGTGACAGATGCAGCAATCACAATATTAGCAACGATTGTAATGGCAATCGTTTTAGAAAGTTTCGGATTTTTCCATTGGGTTGCTGAGAAACTAGCAGCACTAGCTAAAGGATCTGGGGTTCGTTTGTTTTGGTACGTCAACTTACTCAGTTTTTTAATGACGTTATTTTTTAATAACGATGGGAGTATTTTAATCACAACGCCGATATTAGTTATGTTGTTAAATAATATGGGTTTGAAAAATCACCAAAAAATACCTTATTTACTTTCGGGGGCATTAATCGCTACAGCATCAAGTGCTCCTATTGGGGTTAGCAATATTGTAAACTTAATTGCCCTGAAAATTGTTGATATGGATCTCTATTTACACACAGCTATGATGTTTTTTCCTGCAACTATTGGACTATTGTTTTTGGCTTGGCTGTTATTTTTACGATTTAAAAAGCATCTACCTAAAAAAGTTCCTATCAACGTAACCGGCCTAACACTACCTTCTTACCATCCACTTAAACCTGAAGTGATGCAGCATTCCTCAAATAAAGAACGAACAAAGTTAATGAGAAATATATTAATTTTTGTATTTGCTGTTCGTTGTAGTTTATTTGTAGCTTCCTATTTCAACATCCCCATTTCAATCATGGCCATTATCGGTTCTGTCGTTTTGCTTGGATGGAGGTGGGTAAAGTTAAACACCTCTCCGACTGACATGCTGAAAAAAACGCCTTGGTATATTATTCTATTTGCCTTCAGTATGTACGTCATAATATACGGATTAAATAACATTGGCTTAACAGATGTCCTCATTCAAATAATAGAGCCACTTATGTCGGGTAGTTTACTGTTAGCAAGTATTTTAATGGGAAGCTTAATGTCTATCTTATCAAATATATTTAACAATCATCCCGCTTTAATGGTAGGTACACTGACCTTAACAAATATGGATTTGTCACCACTTGAGTTGAAAGTAGCATATTTGGCCAGTGTTATTGGAAGTGACATGGGATCATTATTATTTCCAATCGGGACCTTGGCAACATTAATGTGGATGCATATCATTCGAAAGGGTGGGATTAAATTTAGCTGGTGGCATTATATAAAGGTAACGCTAATTATAATCCCAATTGCTACAATTTTTACGTTGGTACTTTTATACTTCTGGGTCTCTTGGATTTTTACTGGAGCGTTACAATGATTTTCGTAGGATAAAGGAGATGTTGGAATGAAACATGACCTTGTTGATTTGATTGGCAAAGGTCTTGAGATCGAAATATCAGGATCAAAGCTTTGGAAAGGTATCCTTGTTGATGCAGGACAAGATATTCTCGTCATTTTTCATAGTGAAAAAAATGAATTTCTCTATATTCCCTTTTTACATGTTCAACGTATACGAGAATTAAATGAGATAGAAATAGAAAGTTTTCTGGAACCACCTTCTGAAAAACCAATTGAATTAGAATCCGTATCATTTAGAAAAATCTTAATGAATGCTAAGGGGGTATTTGTACAAATATTTGTTACTGGCAACAAAGCGATTCACGGCTATTTAACAAGTATTATGAATGATTATTTTGTATTTCATTCACCAGTTTATAAGACGATGTACATTTCAATGAATCATGTAAAGTGGTTGATTCCATACCCTCATAATACGACCCCCTATTCTTTAACAAATCAAAATCAATATTTCACACCTCAAATCGCAACATTATCCAGATCCTTTGATGAACAGTTAAAAAAGTTTATCGGCAAGTTAATTATTCTAGATGGTGGTCACAATAAAGATAAAATTGGCTTATTACAAGATATCCGAAATAACAAAATAGCTTTAATAACAGCTGAAAGTAACACGATGTACTGGAATTTAACTCATATTAAAACGGTTCAGTTTCCTTAAATAGGTTCTCTATCTCTATTAAAACATGGGCATAAACATATTTTTTATGCAATAGGTGATAGTTTAGTTGTTTTTTTATAAGGCACATATACTGTCAGTACAAGTGCATAAAAAAATTGAAAGGAGTTTCCATATGACGAAAACAGACTTCTTAGAAAATTTAATAGGCAGAGAAGTATATATAAACGGAAATGCAAATAAGAAGGGTCCGGATGTCCTATCAGGTACACTGTTAGATTGTAAAAAGGACTACATGGTTGTATATACAGATAAAGGTGTCCAATATCTTCGTCGTGATCATATTAAAACAATTGCTGAAAGCTTTAGTAACAGTAATAATCAACAGAACAATAGTAATGATGATGTAGAGTTTCTCAAGGCAAATAGCTTCCATGACCTATTAAAAAAATCAAGATATAAATATTGTGTTGTCAGCTCTGGCGGTCCGAACAAAGTCCAAGGCATTTTAGAAGATGCAGATGAAAACTTTGTAAGCATTGTAACTGAGGATGAATATGTACGGCTACCGCTATTCCATGTAAGAAGTATTAATTTTTCAGTACAAAACAATAACAAGAATGATAAAAACAATAAATAATATCAACGTTATTATAAAATGACAGGAGGATGTAAAATGTCGGAAAGAAGTTCAAATGGGAATTCTAAAAAGAAAAAAGTCGAAAAAAATAACTATGCGTCTTTATTGAATCAATATGTGACAATGAATGGAAATGGTCCAGAAAAAATTGAAGGTGTTTTATTAGGGGTAGGCAAAGAACACGTCGCATTAAAGTCTGATAATGGCATCATGTATTATAATTTAAGACACATTAAAAATATTTCGAATAATTTTCAAAACAATTCAAATGATACTACCTATGAATATGAAGTAGAAAGAGTCAATAGTTTTAAAGATGTGCTAAAAAAATTCCGTCATAAATGGGTAAAAATTAATGGTAGTAAAAAAGACGCGATTGAAGGATTCCTTAGTGAGGTTTTCGATGATCATGTAGTGATGATTAACAATGGAGAAGTATTTTATGTATTAATTTATCATATTAAAAATATTACTGAGGCAACAAAAAGCAATGACAATAATAATAACAATAATAATAACACACAACAACAATCCAATCAAAATAAAAATCAATCTAGTGAAAAACAATCTAATCCAAGTAGAAGAGCAGACTTCATCTTCAATAATCGAAATTTATTCAGACTATAAAATAAGCAAAATTTTAAGTTGTTTCCTCATTATAATTAAGAATACAAAAATAAGGCTCTGTATGAAACGTTTAAAGAGTATTCGGTACTCGATTATTATTCAGAGCCTTATATTGATGAATTTTATAGGCGGCATGTATTGTTACAGATCATCGAAAGGGGGGAATACACTTGAAAGATTTTAAGCAGTTTATCGGTAAGAACATGTATTTTAAATTGAACGGTGAAAATTCATTTGTCGGACGACTTGTCGATGCAGGAAATGATGTTGTTGTTATTTTTAATGGAGAAGATTTTGTCTATATATCTTTATATCATGTGCATAATTATCGTGTCTTAACAGATGTAGATTCAGAAATTCAAGAACCAAATTATCGTCCGACTATTCAAGATGAGTTACCGACGATTTCATTAAGGAAAATTGTGACGGCAGCAAAAGGAACGTTCTGTGAAGTTTATGTTGTAGGTAGATATCCAATACAAGGATTTGTTAAAAGTATTATGAACGATTACATTGTATTTTACAGTCCAGTATATAAAGATGTCTACATCTCCTTCCGCCATTTAAAATGGTTAATTCCATATAATGCTTCAGAGACACCTTATGGTTTAGACTATGTGAAACTTTCTGCACCTGTACACAATCAGCCGCTATCAAGAACCCTAGAAGATCAGTTAAAGAAATTTATTGGAAAGTTAGTTGTTTTTAACTTTGGTGATCATGAAAATAAGATTGGTCGGTTATGCAGCGTTGAAAATGGACAAATTGAAATTATGAAAGCAAGAATGAGTAATTCTTATTTAAATATAAACCATGTCCAAACCATTCATTTTCCATAGGTTTGTTTTTTAAATTAAGTGTTCTTTCCATTCCCAAAATTCCATAGAACATTGAAAGATAGATGATGATAAAACGACTGTATAATGAATCGTTAAAAAATAAGAAGGGAAGAATTGTAGACGCGTTCTCCCCTTCTTCTTGATAACTTAGAACTACTTTTAATGCGAAGTTGAAAGATTACTATTTCTTAATCCTAATTATATTATTTTAATAAATTACCACCAAAATCTTCTTCTACGACATTCGCAACGTCCAGTACCTCTGCGTCCAGTTCCGCCTCTGCCAGTCCCTCTTCTACCAGTGCCTCTTCTACCTGTTCCATGGTAGTGGTGATTGTAATGATCGTGGTAGTGATGGCCATGATGACGGTGCCCATGATGATGTCCAGTACCTTTT
>CADBNU010000269.1 GCA_902796085.1 Heyndrickxia coagulans | reverse complement strand
TTCTTACCAAGAGAGTATCCTAAGAGTTTGAATCCGCTTTCAAATTTAAGGTGATAAAAAAACTGCCTATAAATACTTGACTCAAACCTTCTCAGAAACGTCAAAGTAAGCTGGGGAAACATATTTAAAAAATAAAATCCCATCATATTGTTGTGCAGGTACAAAGGAAGTAGGCATTCCTCCGCCCTCATAGGCCCGCCACTTTTTCTGTGCCCAGTTTCCATTGCACTGAATAAAACTATTTTGATAAGGGGAATGGTCAAGAAGGCTTTCCAAATGTTTTTTATTCATTTTTTTTATTGGATATTCCTTACCTGTATAATCCAACATTTTGCCTTCCTTTGCATACAACCCCAATACAAAACTTTTCTCCTTAATCGTTTGGGAGAGGTTTTCCACAAACGATTTATAGGCAGACAGGCGCTTGGCGGAAGTATTTTTGCTAATATGCATGTTATGTGCCCAAATGATAAATTTTTCATTTGGGTATATTTCCTGTGCTAAAAATTCTAGGTTTTTTGCCATTAATGCATCCCGATACTCAAAAAGTTTCGAGAAACTTTTTTCTAAAGTTGCTTTCAAGTAATTTACTCTATTTTCCATCGTACGGAGGACAATTTTATAAATCTTGCTGTCCGGAAAACAATGCTGTTTGAGTTCCTCAATCAATTCCATGCCCTTACTTTCCATCTCTTCCCTTATATTTTGGCGCATTGAACGCTTGATTTTCCGTTTATCGGCTGCAATCAAAACCTCGATCGCCCGCTTTTCAAAATCGACAAACTTCTGTTTGGTCGGACCCGTTAAATAAGACTCGAGGAATTCCGAAAACAAATTCTCCTTTTTTCCTTGATAAACATCCACACCAGTAAAATACAGCGGCCGCTCCTGCTTCATTTTTTTCATATAGTCAAATAATCCAAGGACAAATTCATTTTGCCACACACGCCCAATGGTACCCGCCATAAAACGTTTAGAATCAAGTTGATCAGACAGATAATCGCCGATCATACATGGCCCCAATTCGCTTTCAAAGGCAAGTACATGAAACCCCAATTCTTCATGAAGATATTTAATCAGGCTTACTTTTGCTAGACTGTATTCTTTGACGCAATGGCTGCTCTCCCCAAGGAAGACAAAGCGTTTATGTTCCAAAATCGGCTGAAGAAACTCAAAATGATAGCGGTCCATATCCCCTATATCGATACTTTGATTTTTGACTTCGTTTACAAATAAAGTAGTCATTTAAATTTCACCTTCCAAAACGGCGTCTAATTCCTCATTATTACTCTTTGAATAATAAAGATTGTAATAGAAGCCTTTCTTTTTCATTAACTCGTAGTGAGTCCCCGATTCAACTATTTTTCCATCATTCAGAACAATAATGCAATCCGCATCTTTAATTGTGCTTAAACGGTGCGCTATTATAATACGAGTACAATTCATTTCATTTAAATGTTTATCAATATTTTTCTCATTAATATTATCCAATGAACTTGTTGCCTCATCTAATATCAAAATAGCAGGTTTTTGTAGAATGGCTCTTGCTAACATAATTCTTTGTTTTTGGCCACCTGATATATTCATCGACATTTCAGAGACAGGTGTGTAGTAACCCATTGGCATAGCCATTATTTCGTCATGTATTTGGGCAATTTTCGCAGCTTCAATTACATCATCCATAGAAGGATTTTCCTCGTAAACTGAAATATTGTGAAGAATGGATTTGTTAAAAAGAGTGGCATCTGGAGGGACAACTCCAATTTTTCTCCGTAACCACTGCTTATCTATATCTTTTAAATTAACATTATCATAAAATATTTCACCTACATTTGGTTCATATAAACCTAATAACATCCGGGCCAGTGTACTTTTACCTGATCCTGATGGTCCAACAATCGCAACTTTTTGCCCTGCTTTTATTTCAAGACTGATATTTTTAAGTACGGGGCGACTATATTTTGTATAAGAAAAGCTAACATTTTCTAGTCTAATATTGCCTGAAAGTTTTTCTAGTTTTATAGCTTTCTCCGGTATTTTTTCTGTTGGAGCTTCCATTACATCATTTATCCTATGTAAATAAGTGTCCATCATTATCATGCTTTGTACTGTATCAACTAAAGAAGATACCAGTCCGAAAAAAGTCCCTGTTAATGAATAGAATGCCACCATTGTCCCAACAGTAATGTTTCCAAGTTGAACTTGGTGTAATGATAAAGCTAAAATTATTAAAGGAGCAGCCAGCTCCAAACTCACTATGCAAGCATTTATTTTATTAGAATAATATTCTTTTTTCTTAAATGCACTTAATAGATTTTTTAACAAGCGCTCCCACTGATTAAAAACTTGTCGTTCTACACCGGCCATTTTGATTCCAAAAATACCATATAATGTTTCAACTTGTGCATCTTGAAATTTAGCTTGTTCAGATAATTCCTCTTCGGAGCGCTGCTTAATCGCATTTTGTGTTAAGGTTAATAATAATACATTCAATAACCCAAATAAAATTACCCATCCTGTTAACCAAGGTGAATTTATTGCCATATATCCAAGTATGATAAGAATTAAAGTAGAATCTAAAAAACTCATGATGGTCTGTTGAGAAAAAAGTTCACGTATCATTATATGGGCATTTGCCCTGTATAGTATATCTCCAAATGATCTCATTTGAAAGTACTGAAAAGGTAAATTAATTAAATGTTTAAAGAACCTGCTCATTAATTTCCAATCAAGATGAACCCTTAAATTGGCTAAAAAACGGCCGCGTAAAAAATGGATTACTCCATTAATTAAAACCAGAAAAATAATACTGAGAAGAAAATTGTAAAAAAACTCGTAATGATTTAAGCCAACAATCTCATCTATTGCAAATTTTGTAAGTAAAGGCATTATTATAGTCAGTAATTGAATAAACATTGACCCAATTAATACTGAAAATAATAATTTAGGTTTCTCAAAGGCTATTTTTAGATATGGTAGCCAAACATTGTTCGGTTTCTTCCTTTTAAAATTATTGTTGGGTTTTAATTCCAAATAATAACCTGTGAAATGTTTATGAAACTCCTCTTTAGAATAAATGCATCGACCAATAGCAGGATCCAACACATGGTATCCCCTTTTATTTATTTTCTCTAATACCACATAATGAAAGTGATCCCAATAAACAATCACTGGCGAATCAACTTCAAATAAATCTTTTCTTTTGTAAACTTGTGTGTTAAACCCAATATTGGAAGCTATTTCGGAAAGGGCATGCAACGAAACTCCATCACGACCGCCACCCATTCTTTCTTGTAATTCATGAAAGCTGACATAGCTCTTATAATAAGCAACAATCATCGACAAGCAACAAAAGGCACAATCAGTTTGTGCAATTTGTCTTTTAAGCGGTACTCTTCTTTTTGTTTTCATTAATATATTCCTCCATATAATTCCTCCTATTAATGATTTAACTGAAGAGTTAAAACTGATGGAACAATTTCCGGGTAAGCAAGCCTTAAAAAACCATAACCTATTCCTGCTTGTCCAAGCATTAAGCCCAGATTTTTTGTACCGGAGGGAGTTCCATACTTTAAGTTTCCATATGTTATATCTGAAGCAATATATTCTCCGATTTTTAATGCCGTCTCTTTCATTTCTTCATTTTTGAACTTGCTAGATGCTAATAGGAACAAATCTAAATTACCTAAATCCCCATGACATAGACAATGGGTACCCCCGAAACCACTTTTTAATGTTTGCCTAATTGCAATTTCAATATCATTTTTTAAATCATGGCTATTATAATATTCACTCATCATAATTCTGCTCATTCCAATGCCAGCAGCTCCATGGCACCACATCGAATTACCATAATAATCTCCATCATCACTCAAAACTAACCAATTTTCTTCCTTTTTATTAAATAGAGATTTTTCATACTCAAAAGATTGTAAAAATGTTTCCTTGTAATTATAATTTTTAGTAAACTTATAGAGTGCCATTAGCGCCCAAGTAAATCCTGAAGATCCATGTGCAAGTCCAGCTAAAGGTTTATTAACTTGATTAGGCCGCCATCCAATCCCCATTGCTTGTTTTTCTTTTTTTCTTAACAATAACTCTCCACACTTATTTGCAATGTCTAATAAATATTGTTCGCCTGTTTTTTTATAAAGATGAATGCACACTATAATTAACCCTGCTGCCCCTCCTAGAAAGTCCAATAATTGATCATCTTCAATCGTATTTGCTGCCTTATTTAAAACTTTTTTTACATAAGTAAGATACTCGGAATTATTAAAAATAATTGAAAAATTCCCTAATACATATGCATAGGCACCATAACCATAAAAAGCAGATAACGGTAAT
>CADBNU010000268.1 GCA_902796085.1 Heyndrickxia coagulans | reverse complement strand
TTTATACTCTTACACACTTAAATTTCCAATCATCTCGAAGCTGTAATATCCGAGCTATGATCAATATGTGAGGGTCCCTATTCTTTTTTTGTAATAAAGAGTAGTCGGGTTGTACAGAGTAATTGATCGCGAAAAGAAAAGAGGTTCCAGTAGATGGGTGGTCTACTGAAACCTCATTTTCTTGTTACGAACAAAGGGGATGGGAGAAATTTTCACGGTCAAACAAAGGGGTATATGTTTGCTTGTGAATAACTTCACACCATTATATTAACAAAATCATATGATGAATGCAAGTTACAAATTAAACAGTTCACAAATTCGTAACACTTTTGTTCCAATCATATTTTCATTTACTTGAACATAGGAATATTTAAAAGACAATCTTGAGTGAGAAGCGGTGATTGTATGGATCTCATTGTCATCTTAACATTGCTTGTTTTTATAATTTTGTCGTTTTTCTTTTTTTTATTTGGAATACTAAAAATTTATTCCTTCTGGTTTACCGCTCTACTCTTATTTATCTCCATTATGTTACTTTTAATATATTTAAATTATCGTGAAAAGCTCTTAAACATATTTAAAAAGAGCACTAAATTTTAGTCTACATTTATATGAAAGGGACAGCACATCGCTGCCCCTTTTTTAGTTATTATTGAATTTTGGCAAGTAAATTTTCCATTTCCGTTAATTTTTCTTCAAACACTTTACAAGCATTTTCAATTGGTTCTGAAGTTGTCATATCGACACCAGCCTTTTTCAATACTTCAATTGGGTAATCAGAACTTCCTGCTTTCAAGAAGCCATCAATATAGCGGTCAACGGCCGGTTTGCCCTCTTCTAAAATTTGTTTACTTAGCGCTGTGGATGCACTTAATCCTGTTGCATATTGGTAAACATAGTAATTGTAATAGAAATGCGGAATCCGAGCCCACTCTAAACCAATTTCTTCATCCACAATGATATCGTTTCCGAAATATTTTTTATTTAAGTCATAATAAATTTCTGTTAATAAATCTGCTGTCAATGCTTCCCCATTTTGAGCACGAACATGGATCTCATGTTCAAATTCAGCAAACATTGTCTGACGGAATACCGTACCACGGAATGTTTCCAAATAATTATTTAAAATATATAAACGTTGTTTATCATCGTCCAATGTATTTAATAAATATTCACTTAACAAGTTTTCATTACATGTGGATGCCACTTCCGCCACAAAAATGGAGTAATCTCCATAAGGATATGGTTGATGTTTCCGAGTATAGTAGCTGTGGATAGAATGACCAAATTCATGGACTAACGTAAATAAGTTATTTACATTGTCTTGCCAGTTCATTAAAATATATGGGTTTGTACCGTATGCGCCAGAAGAATAAGCACCACTACGTTTCCCTTTATTTTCATGAACATCCACCCAACGGTTTTCCAATCCTTCCTTCAATATGGAGATATATTCGTCACCCATTGGCGCAAGTCCTTTAATGGCAAGATCTTTCGCTTGCTCATAAGTCACTTCCATTTTTACATCCTTTACAAGCGGGGTATATAAATCATACATATGGAGTTCATCAAGACCAAGAACTTTTTTACGTAACGATACGTACCGGTGTAATAAAGGTAAGTTTTTATTAACGGTTTCCACTAAATTATCGTAAACCGATTCCGGAATATGATTGGTAGATAATGCTGCTTCCCGTGCAGATTTGTAATTGCGAACTTTCGCATAAAAATTATCCTTTTTAACTTGGGCACTTAACGTACTTGCAAAGGTGTTTCGGAATTGACCGTACGTATCATATACCGCTTTGAAGGCATCTTTTCGCACGCGTCGATCCGAGCTTTCTAAGAAATTAATATAGCGTCCATGGGTAACTTGCACTTCTTCCCCATTTTCATCTTTTATAGTTGGAAACTCTAAATCCGCATTATTTAACATACCAAACGTATTACTAGCCGCACTTGTCACTTCGGATGCTTGTGCTAAAATGGCCTCAATTTCTTTTGATAAAACATGTGGCCGTTGAATATTGATTTGTTCAAGAGCAAATTCATATAGCTTCAATTCTTCCTTTTGTTCGATAAATGATTTTATTTTATCTTCATCGATAGACAGTAACTCTGGAACAACATAACTAAAGGCGCTTGCTGCTTGTGTATACAAATTTCTTGCTTTGTCATTCAATCCTTGGTAAAAAGAATTAGTTGTGTCTTGGTCATAGCGCATATGGGCATATGTATAAAGTTTACCAAGACGGAGCATCACTTCATCTTGAAACTTCAACGCTTCATATAATGTATCTGCACTTTCTCCTAATCTTCCTTGGAAACGATCCGCTTTCGGAAGTAATGCTTGAATATCTTCAAACTCTTGTTTCCAATCATCATCCGTTGCAAAAATTTTCTCTAAATCCCATGTAAATTCCACTGGGATTTCATTTCTTGCCGGTAACTTTTTTACCTTTTTTTCTTCTGCCATTATTATCCCTCCACTACTCTTATTTTTCCTTATTAGGTTCACTCGTAATATATGGTGAATTCAACTAAATAAGGAAATATATGGTTAATTCTTAAATTAACCTTTGAACATCAATCCGTCAAATAAAAAAACCGTAAGATTCTTTCTTTATTTTTAAAATAATAAGCTTGCTTTCTTCTCTTACGATCGATATTCCCATTTGATAACAATTTTGGCTTTTGTTTCACTATTAGTTTATCCCCCATAACCTTGAAAAACCCTAAAGTTGTTAAAAAGGAAACATAGTTTTCGAACGGCTGAAACTTTTCTCTTGCCGTTATGAAAGGATAAGGTCGGAAACGAACGTACTGATTTAATTTATGAAACATACATCGCGATAATTCGTCTTTTTGGATTACCGTTCCAATGTTTTTCGTATATAGAAAAAAGTACCAAATATAAAATTGCCATTCAAAAGGAGGGGTTTCAACAAGATGCATTTGAGGTAGCGGGATTCCTATTTCCCACGGAAGATTTATTGGGTGAAGATTTCGTTGATATAAAAATTGCAAAAAACGATTTTTTCGTGCTCCAGGTAATATGGATCGCTGTATTAGCCAGCTCTCCGAGACCGTTATCCAATACGGCAAAAAGTTCACACGCCTCGGTTTGATCTCAAAAATAGTATCGAATGTTTCATTAAAGGAATATTTATTTGCAATGGTTAATGCTCGATTGGTCGAAAATGGAATTATCGATTGATAAACGATAAATTCTTCGTTCTGTGGGTGAAAGGAAATAATTGCAGCTTTATTTTTCTTATGAAATATAAGTTGGGAGATAAAATGATTAAGATGTATCGTAAATGAAGATTTACGCAAAAGTGAATCATGAATAATCCAAATTGGATAAAAATGATGTTTAAGATAGGTAGAAGTTCTTTTTAAAATTTCTTCACTTGGAATAACTGAACATTGAAATTCAATAACAGCTTGTCTTTCTTTCCATTTGAACAAAAGATCTGGTCTTTGCTTAAACTCAGATATATATGCTTCTAACCGAGGATGAAATCCTTGCCTTTGCAACCAATGAAATAATTTTTTCTTACCTAACAAATGACTTTCTGTCTCTCCCTCCGGTTTAATTATACAAGTCGTTTTATGGGCAAAATGGGCCATTTTCAATTTTCCCCTTTTTAGTATCAGTTCTTGTTTACAAGACGGGCAATAAAACGGGCCTTTCTTTTTTAATTCATCGATCACTTCTTCAGAAGAATGTAAAATTGAAATAATTTTTCCAGATTTTAACTTAGCGATAAACATAAAATCCCCCCTCATTTTGTTAAAAAGATTATGGAACAAAGGGGAATTTCTGTCAAACTGCAAAAAATCCATTTTCAAGCACATAAAAAACCGATTTCGAAAAGGAAATCGGTCGTTTACAAGAGAAAACGGATCAATAAAGTAATTTTACTTAAAATATTTGTTTACTGTAGTGAATACATCTTCTGCAATTACTTCTTTTCCGTATTCTTGTAAGAAGTGGATAGTACGTTGCGACTCTGTACCATATTCAAGCACAACACTTAAAAGATCGTCAATCTCTTCTTCCGTAAAAGCATCAAATGGGAAATTTAAATATAAGAAATACTTTCCTTCATAGGAATACAATTTCGTTTGCAATTTTTCTGGCCAAGGGCGTGTTGATAACGAAATTAAATCCTCAAAATCAGTAAAATAGGTGACAAATGAAATGGATGTTTCTTCATCTATATTATGATCGAGGTCGTGATCGTCATAGGAAAAGTGATGGTGAAGCAAATCTTCCACCTGTTCATTTAATCTGTAATTATTATATTTTTCATCATTAAGTGGAAAATCAAACCGTGCTCCGTCTTTTGTTATTTGGGCCTTCGTTACGACAACTTCCAAACCTTTTTCTAAAGCTTGCACTTGGATCCATAATGGTCCATCGAAAGGAAAATCTTCATCATCATGAACTTCATCCATCATTTCCCAAAACAGTTGTTCACTTTTTTCACGATTATACCAAATCTCTTCCCGATCAAACCCTCGTTCTTCGACATCAACGTACGATATAAAAAACTTTACTGTATTTTCATTTATCCGTTCGATCTCCATATGATTACGCTCCCTTCTAACCATTTATTTGAAGGGAAAATTCCCTTTAATTTCCACAGTTACAACGTCTGTGCAACAATTGAAAATAAATATTAAAACATATTGTATGATTATATTTATATTTTATGACAGTATATGAAATAACGAAAATGAAATAGCCCGAAACTTTGAAAATTAAGTAAAAGACCTATAAAGGCAGTTCAATTCTTGTCAATAGGATTTCACTGATCCCATTGAGTGATAAAAACCTTCACGCCTTTTGATAGCATGAAGGTAAGTTAAAGCATATTATATCGTGATTTTACATTATTGTCTAGGATTATATGTAGCGAGCATTTCCTTACTAATTGACTAACTTTTGTGCTTCTTTTAATTGATATGTGCGTACTTTTCTTGGTAAAAAACGTCTAATTTCATCTTCATTATAGCCAACTTGTAATCTTTTTTCATCGATGATAATAGGTCTTCTTAGAAGGCCAGGGTTTTCTCGTATCAATTGATATAGTTCTTGTAGTGGGAGCGATTCCAAATTCACTTTGAGGTTTTGAAATGTTTTTGACCGGGTTGAGATAATTTCGTCCGTACCATCTTCAGTCATACGAAAGATTTCTTTGATTTCCTTAATGGTTAAAGGTTCTGAAAAAATATTTCGTTCTTTAAAAGGGATATTATTTTTTTCTAACCATGCTCTTGCTTTTCGGCAGGAAGTACAACTAGGTGCTGTGTATAGTGTGACCATTACCATCCACTCCTTTAAGGAATATGTAAAAAGTAAGTAAATTGCTACTTCGGATTCCTAAATTAAAATTAATATAAATTAGAAATTTGTCTTAGTAATTATTATACAGCATTTTCTACGCTTTTGGTATATATTTTAAAATTATTTTTTTATTTTTTTAAAAAATAATTTCTCAATTAAAACGCTTACCTTCTGTGTTAATCGAGTATGAATTTATCGGAGATTAATTTATGAATTTTTGAAAAATAATGTCCTTCTCTATTTCTAAGTAAGTGCCATTATCAT
The DNA here is from genome assembly GCA_902796085.1 of Heyndrickxia coagulans. Lineage (GTDB taxonomy): Bacteria > Bacillota > Bacilli > Bacillales > Caldibacillaceae > Pallidibacillus > Pallidibacillus thermolactis. The sequence continues at coordinate 1,396 of CADBNU010000268.1, read as the reverse complement.
TTAGAATATAAATAAACGATAATCACCAATCTACCAGTGTTGATTTTTCTTTTTTCATTGATTATAATAACGATAAAGTTAATGGATTGACTTTATAAAGCTTTTATTATATTGAAATAAAAATATGCGTAAAAGCGATGAGAAAGAAAAGTACATTCATTATTACAATCTAGAGAGTTTGTGGTTGGTGGAAACAAACTGTAATATGAATGGAATGGGCTTTCGAGTCAAAACCGAACCGACATTTAATGTCTCAGTAGGCCTTTGCGTTTTCCTTACGTTACAAGGATGAAAGTGACCGTTTTTCGGTAACTAGGGTGGTACCGCGGATTTTTAACCATTCGTCCCTATGAGAGGATGAATGGTTTTTTATATTTTGAAAGAATAAAGTAGGAGGAATAAAAAATGAAAACAATCTTCTCAGGAGTACAACCGAGTGGAACGTTGACTATCGGAAACTATATCGGAGCTTTAAAACAATTTGTCGAATTACAACATGACTATAACTGTTATTTTTGTATCGTTGACCAACATGCGATTACCGTTCCACAGGATCCAAAGGAGCTTAAACAAAACATTCGTAGTCTAGCTGCACTTTATTTAGCAGTGGGCATCGATCCAAATAAAGCTACCTTATTTATCCAATCAGAAGTGCCAGCCCATGCCCAAGCTGGATGGATATTACAATGTATAAGTTATATCGGGGAATTAGAAAGAATGACCCAATTTAAAGACAAGTCAGCTGGAAAAGAAGCGGTCTCTGCTGGACTTCTAACCTATCCACCATTAATGGCTGGAGATATATTATTATATAATGCGGATCTTGTTCCCGTAGGAGAAGATCAAAAACAACATCTGGAGTTAACCCGTGATTTAGCAGAACGATTTAACAAAAAATATGCAAACATCTTTACCATTCCTGATATTCAACTCCCTAAAGTTGGAGCGCGGATCATGTCTTTACAAGATCCTACGAAAAAAATGAGTAAATCTGATGCCAATAAAAAAGCATTCATCTCATTACTTGATGAACCAAAACAAATCGAAAAGAAAATTAAAAGTGCTGTTACAGATTCAGAAGGGGTTGTCAAATACGATAAAGAAAATAAACCTGGTATCTCGAACTTATTATCGATCTACTCCATTTTCAGCGGAAAGTCTGTAGAGACCATTGAAAAAGAATATGAAGGAAAAGGTTATGGTGCCTTTAAAGGAGATTTAGCTGAAATTGTCATCAATGAATTAAAACCAATTCAAGATCGTTACGATGAACTTATGGACTCACCAGAATTAGATGCAATATTAGATCGAGGTGCTGAAAAAGCAAATGAAGTAGCAAGTCAAACAATCAAGAAGATGGAAAAAGCAATGGGATTAGGCAGACACTAATCTATAA
>CADBNU010000267.1 GCA_902796085.1 Heyndrickxia coagulans | reverse complement strand
AGACAAATTGTATTCCAAATTGTGAAGAATTAGTAGAACCGCATTGGCAGTGGATAAGGATCATTTGTTGAAATTTTTTATTATTAGAAGGTGTTGTCGTCAAAGATAAAAATAGTAATTATGGATAAGGATAAATATAGTGTATGATAATCATTGAGAAATAAGTTAGGAATTTTGCAATATGGAGGGCGAAAAAGTACACTCAAAATATAATTACTTATTATGTATATGGATTGACATGGTAAAGGAGGAAACTTAAATGACGAACAGTAATAAAGAACTATCCCAAAAAGAACGAATAGAATTATTAAGTATATTGAAAGATCGCTTTGAGAAAAATATGCATCGTCATGAAGGGCTCGACTGGGCAAAAGTTCAAGAAAAATTGGAAGCAAATCCAGAGAAACTGTGGTCACTGTATGAAATGGAGCGAACGGAAGGCGAGCCAGATGTGATAGGTGTAGATGAAAAGACCGGTGAATACATCTTTTGTGACTGTTCAAAGGAAAGTCCGAAGGGACGAAGAAAGGTTTGTTATGATCGAGAAGCGTTAGAGTCAAGGAAAAAACATAAACCGGAAACAAGTGCGATGGATATGGCGAATGAGATGGGAATCGAAATTTTAACGGAAGAACAATATCGTGAATTACAAAAGTTTGGACCTTTTGATCAGAAAACGTCGAGTTGGATAAAAACTCCTGATGATATTCGTAAACTCGGCGGAGCACTTTTTTGTGATTATCGTTATGGACATGTATTTGTATATCATAACGGTGCAGATTCTTATTATAGCGTTAGAGGATTCCGTGGGTTATTGAAAGTTTAAATTTGTGTATTTTAAGGGGTGAGATTTACTCAAGCTCTATTTTGAAATTATATCCATTGACAATCATTTTTTTATTAGTAAAATGTTATATGTTGCTCTTTAATAGAAAGAGCGGGTGGGTGAGGGATAAGAATTTAAAGGATTGAATATGAAAAGAGGTTTGTTTCATTTAAAGGAACACAAAACAAGTGCTAAACAAGAAATCATTGCTGGATTAACAGGCTTTTTCACCATTGTTTATATTATAGCCGTTAATGCATTAATTCTTTCTGAGGCTGGTATGCCTCTAGAAGGTGCAATGTTAGCTACGATTTTAACTTCATTTTTTGGCTGTCTAATCATGGGATTATGGGCAAATGCACCGATCCTTGTTGTACCTGGAATGGGAATTAATGCCATGTTTTCATATACACTTGTTCATTCCATGGGACTAACATGGCAGGATGCCCTTGGTGTGATCGTGATATCTGGTATTGTATTCACAGTTATTTCGTTTACAAAGTTAACAAAAATAATTAATAATGCGATACCTAGTACACTTAAAGAGGCTATAACCATTGGAATTGGATTATTTTTAATACTAATTGGCCTTGAAAATGGGCATATCATTGAACGTGGTGAACAATCCATTGTAGCGTTAGGGAATCTCAATGATCCACAAGTGTTAGCAACAATTTTAACATTGATTTTTGGATTAATATTGTTTATTCGTAATGTAAAGGCAAACTTCTTATGGACGATTTTAATAGGAACAGCCATTGCTTTCTTATTTGACATTTTACCGAATGGTACAAATCAATCCCTTTCAATAGAGAGTTATGCTGAGATCTTTTTTGCCTTTTCTGTAGAGCATTGGGCAACATTACCATTTTTAATTGCGGTATTTTCAATCACAATGGTTGTTGTATTTGAAAACTTAGGATTAGTAGGTGGACTAGTAAACCTTGCGGAACGCCCAGAAAAATTTAGGAAAGCTTTTCAAGCCAATGGAATTTCTGTTTTCCTTTCTGGGATTTTTGGTTCAAGTCCCACAGTGGCATCGGCAGAAACCACAGCGGCCATTAGTGCAGGAGGCAGGACAGGTCTTACAGCAATTACATCTGGTATCTTATTTTTAATTGTGATATTTTTTATTCCGTACGTAAATATAATCCCTTCAAATGCTATCGCACCAGTGTTAATTATTGTTGGTGGATTGATGGTGCAAAATATTAAAAATTTAAGTTTTCGTGATCTATCTGAGGCATTTCCTGCAATCTTTATTATTACGATGATCCCTTTCACCTATAGTATTGCCGATGGTATTGCATTTGGATTTATTATGTTTGCTGTTTTAAAACTGGCTACTGGAAAGGTGCAAAAAGTATCCCTACCTTTATTTATCATTGCTAGTCTATTTTTATTGAATTATATTATTCAATTTATAAGTTAATTATCTCTAAAAGGTTCTTCCCCTTTGTATTGGAAGAACCTTTTTTGTATAGAATTATGTTTTACTAAAGTTTGAGCATGTATCCTTTGTCATAGCAGATTTTTAATAGGTTTAGCCATTTTAAATGCAGAATATACCAACTATATGATATAAATGAATAAAGGGACTCGGAAGAAAATATAAGGTTAAGGAGTTTGACGCGGATGGGAGAATTAACTTTTACCCCTTTAAAAGATGAGTTAGAAGATTTGGTGAGTTTCTTCATTGAAAACACATGGGAATTTCATAGTGATCCACATCCATCTAAGTATAAAGTAATTCAATCTTTTCATAATGGCTGGTATCAAGATGGTCGTGAAACATTTTGGATTATAAGGGATGGCAAGAAAATAGGCTTAATTATCATCGACGATATAAATGACACAATACCGTTATTCGATGTTCGTTTAGCTACAGAGTGGCGTGGTCAAGGATATGGGACACAAGCGGTAAACTGGATTAAAAATTATATTTTTAATCTACCCGATAAAAAGATTCGCATTGAAGCATACACACGTCATGATAATATACCGATGCGAAAAGCTTTAACGAAATGTGGGTTTGTAAAAGAAGGCTATTTGCGAAATGCATGGGAAAACGATGATGGAACGATTATGGATACATTAATCTATGCAATCACTCGATCAGATTGGGAAAACGGGATAATAACACCGATTAAGTTAAATGAAGAACCTTATTAATATTTCGGAATAAATTTTATATGAATGAATTGGGTACTCAAGTTCGAGTATCCTTTTTTTATAAAAATGACTTAGAACCCGAATGTTGAATAAATACTATAAGTTAGAACACAAGCATTTTTGATGAGATTAAAAATAATTAGTGAATAACAATAAAAAATCATTCTTTGTGAAGTCACTTTATTTGAATTTTTTATTTATTTCGATTAAAATTATCTCGAAATAGAGAAGAAAGGAAAGGTGACATATGACAAAAGTTGGTGTTTTAGTAGGAAGTCTCCGTAAAAATTCATTTTCAAGTAAAGTGGCTAAAAACGTTGTTGAATTATTCCCAGATGGATTTGAGGTGGAATTTGTCGAGATAGGCAACTTACCTTTATTTAATCAAGATTGGGAAGAGGAATTAGGAACACCGGCAGAAGTTACTGAATTTCGTCATACAGTTAAAGGACTTGATGCTGTACTAATTGTAACACCTGAGTATAACCGTTCTATTCCAGCTGTATTAAAAAATGCTTTAGATGTAGGTTCTCGCCCATACGGCGAAAGTGTATGGAATGGGAAACCAGCAGCAATCATTTCTCAATCACCAGGAACGCTTGCTGGTTTTGGGGCAAATCATCACTTACGTCAAGTACTTGCTTTCCTAAACATGCCTGTTGTACAACAACCAGAAGCATATATTGGCTCTGTTCATGAATTATTGGACGAGAATGGAATGTTCAACAATGATACTCGCCAATTTCTACAATCGTTTGTTGATGCATTCGTTGATTTAATAAAAAAACATACTAAATAAATCTATACAAAAAGCTTTGCAAATGGTTTTTGATTTGCAAAGCTTTTTTAAAGGACAAGAAAGTTAGTATAAAGATTGAAGCCTAGGAAAACCCTTTCAATAGATTATATTTATATAGTAAAATATTTATATATAAAGAGACAAAGTATGGTTAAACAAGGAGGAGAAAGTTTATGCAGATTACCGATGCCGCAAGAGATTTAATTCAAAACTTTTTGAAACAAAAAAAAGCGGAAGGACTTCGTTTATATTATTTAGGGGGATGCGGCGGACCACAATATGGATTTACAACAGATGAACCCGAAGAAAATGATCGTGTAGAAATTATAAATGGCATAAGGGTTGCATTTGATCCAGAGGTGGGCAGTACAGATAATTTTACATTAGATATGGTACAAGATGAGGATGGGACAGGGTTAGTACTGTTAGGCGTTCCTGAATTAGATACAAGTGGTGGCTGTGGATGTGGTACGTCTTGCGGCTGCAAACAGTAATAAGGAGTAATCAAACGTTTGTTTAACACCCAAGTAATGTGTCTTGGGACTTTTTAATAAATAGTGCGAATGAAAGAATTGTTATTCTTTTTTTCAAAAAAATGTGATTAGTATTCTTTAAGAATGGATATTTTTACCCATTCTTTCAAGTTATTCAAACGTTTGTTGGAATGCTTTCTTCACCTGAAAAAATATATTAAACAAACGTTTGATTGAAGTGTTAATAATCAAACTCGTATTATGTTTGGTCGAGACAATATTTTTAGCCTTTTTTATTCGGTTAGTAAAATCATTAATCAAGAAAGCACCTTTAGATGCGCTGCTCTGGATTAAAGAATTGGAGGAACATTCTTTGAAATTTGTTGGAATTTCTGGCTCGATTGTTGGATCAAAAACAAAAATTGCTGTGGAATATAGTTTAAATTTAATTCAAAAAAGATATTCTGAAGTTGAAACGGTACATCTTCATTTAGGGGATTTGAATATCGAGTTTTGTGATGGAAGAGATTATCGTGACTATGTAGGTGATACAAAGTATTTAATACATCAAATGATGAGTGCAGATGCACTTATTATAGGGACGCCTACATTCCAAGCATCCATTCCGGGTACATTAAAAAATGTTTTTGATCTTTTACCTGAAGAGGCATTGATTGATAAAGTAGTCGGTATCATAGCTACAGCAGGATCACCAAAACATTATTTAATGGTAGAGCAACAGCTAAAGCCAATCTTATCTTATATGAAAGCGACGATTGTTCAAAAATATGTATTTATTGAAGATAAGGATTATATTAAGAAAGAGATCACAAATAATGACGTATTGTCCCGTTTGAATCGGTTAGTTGAAGACGTTTATGATACGTATAATTCGGTCCAATTTATGAAAAAAGAATTTGCATGATTATAAATTTTTAGGACTGAAATTTTTCCATCCCTATGAATATTGTATAACTTTTAAGAATTAATAGTGACAGAATTAAAGATAATGACGTTTAAAAATATTAAAGATGTATACTATTGTAGTCGAATTCCACTAAAAAACAAATGAACATCAATATATGATAGATAGACACATAGCTTTCTATTTTGTTGTTTCGTAATTGAAAAACTTATATTTGTAATGATATGCTATACTATACCATTAAAAGTGGAGCTTTTTAATATTAAAATAAAATTATAAAAACTACTACGATAAATGAGTGTCGTTTTGTCTCCTAGGGGAAAACGACACTTTTTTTACCATACGAAATTATTTCCTGAGAAATTTGTCAAAAAATAGATAGAATATATGAGAAATATCGAAAAATGTATATGTAGAAAATTTCCTGAGCCACAAGTAAAGTCTTAGAGATCCTATACTTCATTTTAAAAAAAGATGAATGAATTTGTTGTTTCAAGAAACAATAGTTAAAAAGGAAAAAACAACCAAAAGACATATGAAGAATAGTTTTATTAAAATGAGGGATGGATATGAGGAACAGATATACATTTGCTATTTATATTTGTATGCTATCTTTACTTCTTGCAGCTTGTAATGGAGAAAATAAGGCAAACCTTGAAAATGAAACGAATACATATATGAGCTTAAGTTATTCAGGTACAAAAGAAGAAACACCCTCATATTTAGTTACTGCCAAACATCCACTCTACCCTGTTGATAGTCGGGTAATAATTCGAGCAAATCATGTTCCAGGAATGGAAGGTGCCAAAGGAGTAGTAAACGGTGCGTATGAAACGACTGCATATAAGGTATCCTATGTACCGTCAACTTGGGGAAATCGTGTTAAGGATTATAAATGGGTTATACATGAAGATATCGATAGAGCAGGATTAGAACCTTTTAAACCAGGTGATGAAGTATTACTCCATGTTAAATATAAAGAAGGAATGGATGGAGCAGTAGCAAAAATTGAATCTGTTCAACAAACAACAGTATATATGGTTAGTTACATCGATACAAGAGATGGATCACATGTTAAATATTACAAATGGTTAGTAGAAAGTGAACTTGAGCCGTTAGATAAATAAGATTTCATGATTGTACATCTTCAAATTTACAACATGACGAATATAAAGTGTAAAAAATGTAAATGGCTGACAAAAAAGTCAGCCATTATAAATTTAACTTTTCGTTCGTTAATACACCTTGAATATGATCGACAGATCCAGTATCCTCCAGTCCTGTAATGTCGCTTGTAACGGTTCCTTTGACATAGATTTCTTTTAATAAGCGCCGCATGATTTTTCCACTCACCGTTTTAGGTAATGTGTCAGTATATATAATTTTCTTTGGCAGTGCAATTTTGCCGATATGTTGAATAATACTTTGATTTATTTTTTTGGTTATATTTGCACTTCCAACATAACCTTCGGAAAGTTTAACAAATACTAAAGGAACTTCACCTTTAATTGGGTCAGGAACTCCAACAACAGCAGCTTCCGAAATCCCTTCACATTCTAAAACAGCACTTTCAATCTCCATTGTACTTAACCTATGCCCAGCAACATTAAATGCATCATCAGACCTTCCCACAACCCAGAAATATCCATCTTCATCAACTAGTGCTAAATCACTGGCAAAGTAACAGCCTTCTACTTGACTAAAGTAGGTTTGGTAATAACGCTCTGGCTCTTTCCATAACGTTCGACAGAGCATAGGGAAAGGCTTTCGTATAACTAAATTTCCTAATGTTCCTGGTTCAACTTGTTTTCCTTCTTGATCTACTACTGCTACATCTACACCTAAAAATTGAATGCCCGCTGATCCTGGTTTCATTGGTATAAGCCAAGCAGCACCTGAAATGGGACATCCCGCTGTTTCTGTTTGTCCCCATGTATTATTTACACAAATCTTTTTCTTTCCTAATACTTCAAATGTCCATTGCCATGATTCTGGATCAAATGGTTCACCGACGAGTGAAATAACTTCGAGGCAGGATAAATCAAAGGCCGCTAATGGCTTTTCACCCATACTTTTAAGCATCCGAAGTGCTGTAGGTGCCGTAAATAATTTATTTACACGATATTTCTCAATTATTTCATAATATCTTGTCTTTGAAGGATAATCGATGGCTCCTTCCACAACAACGGTCGTCACACCATTGGCAAGGGAACCTGCAATTCCCCATATATGCATTGTTAACCAACCAATATCTGCTGTGCACCAGAATACATCATCTTCGTGGTGGTCCATATGGTATTTTGCATAAATATAATTCTGTACAACAAAGGCAATACCTGAATGAACAACTCCCTTCGGTTTACCTGTTGTTCCACTAGTATAGAATACGATACCTGGTTCATTGGCTTCAAGTCGTTCAGGCTCACATTCAATACTGACCTGTTTTCTTAATTCTTCCCACCAAAAATCTCGTCCTTGTTTCATTTCAACTTCAATACCTAATCGGTTTACGACGAGTACCGCATTAACAGAAGGAATTTCAGGAACAACGTGATCGACTTTTTCTTTTAATCGAATAACCTTGCCACGACGAGGTGTAGCATCACAGGTAACAACGACTTTTGGCTCAAAATTAATTAATCGATCTTTTAGAGATTTCTCAGAATACCCAGAAAAAATTGTATTGTATACTGCACCGATTCTGAAGCACGCTAACACAGCGATAAAGGCTTCAGCTAAATTAGGTAAAAATATCGCAACACCGTCTCCCTTTTTTACACCTAAGGATTTTAATACATTTGCAAATCGATTAACTTCTGCCAGAAGCATCTTGTACGTGTAGAATTTCGTATCTCCATTTTCACCTTCCCAAATGAGAGCAGTCCGGTTTCCTACGCCATTATCAACATGACGATCAAGTAAGTTAATACAAGGATTACTTATACCACCAGAGAAAAATTCAAAGTCAGGTAATTCTCCTTTCAAAGTTTCTTTCCAAGGTTCATACCAAACGAGCTCTTTTGCAACCTGATCCCAAAATTGAATCGGATTTTCATGGGAAAATTGAAGTAGTCTTTCAAATTCCTTACTTGAACCTATCGCCGTTTGTTTTTCTTTTTCTTTGTCAGGAAAAACGAATTGACTGTTTTTTACTACCTGTAAAATACCATTTACGTCCATGATTATCCCCCTTTCTTTAATAAAAGAACGTAAACTGCTTTCTGTATGTAGTTAATATAAAGTTATGCTTAAAAGAGTAAATAGCATTACTCTATTATAAAATTTATTAAAATCTTCAGAAAATTTCAATACCTAATAAAAAATAGTATGAATAATTTTGAAATTAATTCATGATAAGAAATAAAAAAGTTGTTACAATGATATGATCATCTTAAGGTGGATTAGTTAAAAAATACGTATTGATAACGCCGAAGGAATCGTTTGGGGATCTCTCAAATGCAAAAAGTATAATTTACATTGATATGAAGCATTTGATGAATTCGCAAGAGCAATACTTTACTTCTATAACAATGAAAGATATCAAGATAGACTTAACGGCCTTAGTCCTGTTGAATACAGAACTAAAGCCGCTTAAAATATCTTACTTGAATGGGGGTAGTCCACAAAAAAACAGCTTAATAGTATTTATTTATTCAGATTGTATTCGTTCTTTTAGAAATTGCATCCGTTCATTAAAAAGTGTCGGATAAGATAAGAAACCTAGTAAAATAGCGGTGACAACGGCTGTTGTTAGTAATAGAAATAAGACTAGTAACTGGAATTGTACCGCTTGTACTGGATCAGCTCCAGCAATAATTTGACCACTCATCATACCAGGAAGTTGCACGAGCCCCATAGTTTTTTGACTTTCGATTGTTGGGATGGTACTTGCTTTTATTGCAGATACAAGTTGATTATGGACTGCTTGTTTCGGTGTACCTCCCAGAGAAAGAATTAACTCAGTTTGATCTTGATGATTCTTTAATTCTGCAGTAAAACGGTTAAGAAAAAGGATTCCTAACACCATTGAATTACCAATCATCATCCCACTAATTGGAATAATATATTGGGCTGTTGGTGGGACAATTTGTAATCCTAAAAGAATACCTTGTGTTAATATCTCAATAAAAATAAAAGTAACGACTAATTTCCATGTAATTCCTTGTATGGATGTCCCCTTTTTACGAGCATTATGTGTAGCAGCTACAATCATTAAAATAATCATTAAGATAATATATATATAATTTTTTGAGTTAAATACGAAATGTAGAATAAATCCGACGGCTAACAACTGGATGGTTGAACGGACAACAGCTATCACAGTATCTTTTTCTAAACCTAAATTTAAAGTTTTTGATAATAAAATTGGAATAAGAACGAAAACAAGCGACAAAGTCAAATTCAGATAACTCAATTCGTTCCGTCCCCCTTTACAAACTCTCTAACCCGATCATCTGTAGGTGATTCGAGTAAAGAAGTTTTACCTGATTCTACTAATTCACCATTCATCATCACCCAAGTGTAATCACCAACATCTAATGCCTGTTGCAAGTTGTGGGTAATCCACAATATCGTTGTTCCAAATTTTTCATTAATCCGTAAAATCAAATTTTCTATATCTTGTTGTGAAACCCGATCAAGCGCAGATGTAATTTCATCTAATAGGAGTATTTTTGGGCGGTTTACAAGAGTACGGGCTATGGAAACTTTCTGTCTTTGTCCACCAGATAAATCATTCGCATGATGATGAAGGAATGAGTTATCTAAGCCAACAAGTTGTAACAAATGTTTTGCTTCTGATTCTGGTAGTTTTTTTCCTTGAAGTTGTAATGGTAACTGTAAATTCTCTAAAACTGTACCATCGATCATCGGTGCACTTTGTAAGGCTAAACCGACATTACGACGTAAGTCAACCGGATGATAGTCGGTAATTAATTTGCCATGAATAAATATTTTCCCAGTATTCGCTGAACGAAGGCCATTACAAAGCCGAAAAACTGTTGACTTACCTGCACCAGAGGGCCCGACTAAAGTTGTAATTTTCCCTTTAGGAAAGATACCCGATAAATTTTTTAGTATATGTAAGTGATTTATTGAGTAATTGACATGTTCAAATCGAATAGCTGCCTCCAATGTTCTCCCACCTTTCCAAATAGAAAGTTTATCATGAATAGAATTGATAATGAAAGTAATTTGTGAACAAATAAACAAAACTATCTGTTATAGTTTTAATAGTGTTTACTTAAATAAAGAAAAAATAATAATTTCTTCAATTTTTTTAGTACTTCACTTTAGAAGAACACGTTAAAAAATAAATTTATTTTAATTTGGAATTTTTCGATAATATTTCTTCCCCGATGGACATACTAATTAGTAAACATGACTATATAGGGGTGGAAATATTGGAGAAACTAGCAGAATACACTTGGGATGTGTTTACATTAAAACACGTAAAACATAAGCAATTTGTGTTTTCATATTTACTTTTTTTAAGCCTATTATTACTGTTTGAGATTTTCCTTGTCGGGTTATTTATTTTTTCATCGATTGTTTTTATTCATTTTAAATTTGTCCCCAATTTTATTTTTTTTATCTCTGGTGCAATTTTAACTATTATTATGATTGCAACAGTACCTGCTTTTTTACAATTAATAAAGAAGTGGCAACAGTGTAAATGAAGTGAAAAGGATAGAGGAACATGAATGTTCCATCTATCCTTTTTT
>CADBNU010000266.1 GCA_902796085.1 Heyndrickxia coagulans | reverse complement strand
CAATTGGAGTAAGGGTTAGAATGTGCGTCTGGCAGATTATTAACAAAAAAGTTTTATTGTCTGATGTTAACTTTCTTACAAAGAACTTAACTTCTTGAAAAAAGTTAACATTTTATTCATATAAAGGTGAGAAAATTAGGGTGAGGAGTGAGATCTATGAAAAAACCAATAAAAGTTTTAACCATTGAAGATGATGCAAATATTGCAGAACTGATTCAACTATATATTGAGAAAGTAGGCTTTTCTTCCATTACAGCGATTGATGGTGAAGAAGGTCTAGAAAAATTTTATAATGAATCACCTGACTGTATTATTCTTGATCTTATGTTACCAAAAATCAATGGTTGGGAAGTTTGTAAAATTATTCGTATGGAAGATAAAAAGATCCCTATCATTATGCTTACAGGCAAAGGTGAAACGTATGATATTGTTAATGGGTTAGAAATTGGTGCAGATGATTATATTGTTAAACCCTTTGATCCAAATGAATTGATTGCAAGAGTAAAGACTGTCCTAAGAAGAACAATCTTATCAAATAATGTTACAGATATACTTCAATTTGATAATATCGTCATCAATTTAAAGGAATACCGTGTGTTAATCGGTGGAAAACAAGTATTAATGGCTCCAAGAGAAATGGAACTATTATATTTTTTGGCACTTAATTCGAATCAAGTACTTTCAAGACGACAACTATTAGATAAAATTTGGGGGTATGATTATGAAGGAGATCCTCGCACCGTTGATGTACACATAAAACGTATTCGAGACAAACTAAGTACCCATGGTGCCAAGTGGTCCGTAACTACAATCCGTGGCGTGGGTTATCGATTTGAGGAGAAGAAAAATGTTTAAAAGAAAGACAATTTTTTCAAGATTGTTTCTAAGCTATTCATTTATTATTGTAACTTCACTATTATTATTTATTGGAGTCTTCTTTTATTTATTTCATGTAAATCTGTACAAAGAATATGAGTCTATATTCAGTCATCATTATGCTCAACTAGAAGAACAACTGCAAAACCTGAATAATCTCAATTCGCAGGATTATGAAGCAGCTAAAAATTTAAGCTATTCCTTACATCAACCAGGTTATTTTATTTATATAGTGGATGAAGAAAGTAAGCAAATTTTTGGACCAGATCCACATCAAACCAATCATAAAATTGGGATTTCAAATGAAATTATTAACAAAGCAACAACAGGGGTAAAAGTAACAGAGGGTGGTTTTAAAAATGGACAACTCCAATATACAGTGGCAGCTAAACTTTCAACACGCTTGAATGGGGTAAAAACACCGATTATGGTTATGGTATTTCACGATTTAACCCATGAGTATTTACAAGTAATCGTCATGATTATACTTACCTTTATAATCTCACTTGCTTTTGCGGGGATTGTTCTATGGTTCATTTCTAGAAAAATTACGGCACCATTACGTGAAATGAATGATATCGCAAAAAAATATGCCAAGGGGGATTTTTCTAAATCTGTTCAATATCAATCTTCAGATGAGATTGGACAATTAGCGAAATCTTTTAATTATATGTCTAAAGAACTTGATCAGTTGGAAACTAGGCGTAAACAGTTTATCTCTACTATATCCCATGAATTACGTTCTCCATTAACCTCAATAAAAGGATTTATCATTGCTTTAATGGATGGAACGATACCAGAACACCGTAGAACCCATTACCTTTCCTTAATGAAAGATGAAACAGAAAGAATGATTAAACTTGTAAATGATACCTTAGATATAAATCAAATGGAAGAAGGACATGTTCAAATCTATCGCACCGAATACGATTTAACAGCACAAGTAAATAATATTATTCATAAGTTTGAGCCTCATCTTGCAAAAAAAGATTTGGAGATCAGCTTTCATTCAGACCAAAAGTACGATGTTTATGCAGATAAAGAACGCATAGAGCAAGTATTTATTAACCTTTTGCAAAACGCTGTTCAATTTTCAAAAAAGGGTGGCCTGATAACTATAACTCTTGTTAGGGAAGGTCAATTTGTAAAAGTAAAGATCCAAGACTATGGAGAAGGAATTCCGGAAGAACATTTACAATTAATTTGGAGGAGATTTTATAAGGTGGATGAAGCACGCACGAATAAAACGGGAGCAGGTCTTGGACTGTCGATTGTAAAGTCTATTTTGGATTTACATGATGCTGAGATCGAGATACAAAGTAAATTAGGCGAAGGAACTGTGGTTACATTTACCCTACCTATAGCATAAAAATTCACGTTTAAAGGCTATCTTTTTTCATCAAGCTCTGAAATATAAATTTTATAAATGAAAATTGATGATATATTTATCAACTTTGTTAACAAGGTGTTCATATTCGAATCGTATTCTTATTCTTGTAAACATTATCCTTAAAAAAAGGAAGTGAAATTAGTTTTGGATTCCTAAATTTCAACCTTGATAGTTTTTTGTTCGTCATTAGTTAAATATAGAGAGGAGATTCATCATGTTTCTTGCAATTAGAGAATTAACACATTCAAAATTAAGATTTTTTATGATTG
>CADBNU010000265.1 GCA_902796085.1 Heyndrickxia coagulans | reverse complement strand
TATTACCAATCGTTGACACAAAATAACACATTCATTTATTATGGGAAAAGGACAATGCGTGTTGCAATTTTATGAAAGTTTGGTCAAGATAGGGTACCTACATGGCAATATTTAGAATTCACTTATCAGGATGTAGCAGGGAATCTTCATTTGGAAAGCTAAGTAAAACAAGCATTGCTTCCTATAAGTTTTATAGCTGAAAGAATTTTTTTATTAAAGAGAAAATGGAGGATGGAAAAATGAATACGCTGATACAGCCAGACGATACATGGCTATTATGGGGGTTTTTAGCAGGCTGGGCAGCTGTTAGTATATATTTAGAGCAAAAATACAAATGGGCTTCCAGAATATCCGGTGCGATTATCGCACTTGTTGGAGCCATGTTATTAGCAAACTTTAATATTATCCCTACGGAATCTCCCGTTTATGATACGGTCTGGGGATATGTAGTACCACTTGCTATACCATTACTGTTGTTTCGTTCTAACATATTCAAAATATGGAAAGAAAGCGGTAGACTACTTTTGATTTTCTTAATCAGTTCAATTGGAACAGTAGCCGGAGCAATTGTAGGATTTTTCGTGCTGAAACAATATATTCCTAGCTTAGATAAGATTACAGCCATGATGACTGGTTCTTATATCGGTGGAAGTGTAAACTTTGCTGCGATGGCTACAAAATTTGAAACGCCAGGTGAACTTGTTTCAGCAACTGTTGTTGCCGATAATTTACTCATGGCAATTTATTTTCTTGTATTGATACTACTTCCAACACTACAATTTTTTCGTAATAAATATCGTACCCCCCATATAGATGAAGTAGAAAGAAGTAACCATTCTGATAAGAACTTAGCTGCTTCATATTGGGAACGTAAGGACATGTCATTATTAGATATCAGTAAAGCAGTTGGTACAGCTTTTGGCATTGTAGCGATATCCTTTACGATTGCTTCGTATTTTGACCATTTGATTCCATCTGGAGAAAACGTAAGTATATTTTTCAATGTATTAAATGGAATATTGGGTGATAACTATTTAATGTTAACGACACTGACGATGCTTCTCGTGACGGTTTTCCCTCGTTATTTTGAAAGTATAAATGGAGCTCAGGAAATTGGGACATATTTAATCTATATTTTCTTTGTCGTTATAGGTGTTCCTGCTTCTCTTCCGTTGATCTTACAAAATGCACCGCTTATATTTGTCTTTGTCACAATCATGGTGTTGATTAATATGATCGTTTCCTTTGGTGTTGGTAAAGTGACGAAATTCTCATTGGAAGAAATTATTCTGGCAAGTAATGCAAATATTGGTGGACCGACAACTGCTGCGGCGATGGCAATTTCAAAAGGATGGACAAAACTTGTTGGACCGATCTTGCTCGTCGGAACATTAGGTTATATTATCGGGAATTATGCGGGTACAGCTATTGGTCTTTGGTTAAAGAACTTTTTATAAGAATTTAATTTCAATCATTTACGTTCTCCTATTTAAAATGAATCATTTGTTTTGACGGACACCAAACATTAAGATACGGTGTCCGTATATTTTTTAAGAGCAGCAAATGACAATCCCCGTTTAAAAGTAAAGTCTTGGTTCATTTACATTTACGTATTCTGAATAAATTTCTCATTATCAAAAAAGTCTTTTTGGATGACGATCAAGCAAAGAACAAGATACTTTCAACATGTAGATCGTTTGAAAACGATTTATTAAATAAAAATAAAGAATTGTATGATCATTTTTAGTGACATTTATAATCGAAATAGAAAGAGGGATACGAAATGGATAATAGAGAGAAAATTTTACTTGTTGAAGATGATGCATCAATTGCCCGTATATTATGTGACCATCTAAGGAAGGAAGGTTATTTTGTTACTTGGGCCTCGACTGGTAAAGAAGGGTGGGAGGATTTTAAATCAGAGAATTATCAAATTGTACTTATTGATCTCATGTTACCTGAAATGGACGGGTTTACATTATGTAAAACTATTCGACTTGAAAGTGATCTTCCGATATTAATCATCAGCGCGAAAACGGAAGTCGATAGTAAAATTAACGGTCTTGAGTTAGGTGCCGATGATTATATAACAAAACCGTTTCGTCTTGATGAATTAACAGCACGAATAAATGCCCAACTGCGCAGATACAGACGTTATTTAAATACTGATCAGCCAAATATTCATGAATACTTTCATGGTTTAAGAATTGACTTCCGAAATGAGATTGTTTTTTTAAACGGTGAACCGGTTTACTTAACGGCGAAGGAACTCGAACTATTGTTTCTTTTAGCAAAAAATCCTTTTAAGACCTTTAGCAAGTCAGAATTGTATGAGCATGTTTGGCAACAGGAGGACATCGATGGCAATAACACGGTTACAGTTCATGTGAAAGGTTTACGGACAAAAATAAAAGATGAAGCAAAAACAGCAAAGTTTATCCAGACGGTGTGGGGTGTCGGATATCGCTTTATTGGAGAAAGAAAAAGATGAAGATTAAACCATGGCTTATGATTAGCTATCTTGTTGTTATGATCTTCCCTATAATCGTCCTTTATTTTTTCTATATAAGTTTATTACATTTTGATGAAAAACGTGATTTTAAAGAATATATGGAAGCAATGGATAAAGTAACCAAGTTAGATTCAATTTTATCTAATCCCTCTTATTACCAGGTACAAGATGTAGAAAACTATCGAGAATTACAAGACATAGTTGACTCATCTATGAACATTAAGTTGTATCGTGACGATGGCTTAAAGCTTTATTCAACAATTGATAACACCGGTGTTGAAATCTATTCTGTTCACCGACGAAATTTTACTTATCAAGATTTAAACGTTTTAAAAAAGGATTACCGTACGTACACATACAAGAAGCCGGTTTTTAATGAAAATAATCTGATTGGGATTTATGAGATTACAATGACACGTGATATTTGGTTAGAGGGTGTTCAAAATCGGACATTGATTCTCGGTGGATGTCTAGTCATAACTTTCATGGTCATTTATGGGTGTGTGATAATTCTCTTAAATCGTAAATTGAATCGACCGTTACACCTATTAAAAGAAGAAATGAATGCTTTTGCAAAGGGAAAAAGTAGGAGAATAAAACTTCCTCATACGAAAGATGAAATTGGAGAGTTAATGGCTCATTTTTCAAAAATGCGGGAAGAAATTGAAGCAAAGAATAAGGAAATTAAAAAGGAACAACAGGAAAAAGAATATATCATCGCTGCTTTATCCCATGATTTAAAAACCCCGCTAACAGCGATACGTGCTTATTTTGAAGCGATAAGTAGAAGTCAAGAATTGTCGGATCAAGAAATGGAAGTATATCGTGCTATTATTTTTGAAAAATTGGATTACATGAAAGAGATGGTCGATGATTTAAATGTATTTACAAAGTTAAAATCGACTGCGAAAAAAATTGAATTTGTTGACGTTGATGGGGAAGAGTTTTTCGATATGTTATTGGGGGGATATGAAGGAACCTGTCGTGAAAGAGGGATCAACTTAACTGTCGAACAAAATGTGTCCGCTCATATTTCAGTTAATGTTAAACAAATGATTCGAGTGGTTGATAATTTAATGTCCAATGCGATTCGTTATAC
>CADBNU010000264.1 GCA_902796085.1 Heyndrickxia coagulans | reverse complement strand
TGGCACTAAAGATATTATGCAATCCTCGGAATCGGCAGGATTACCACCTAATACATTTAGAACCGAAGAAGAATCAGTTAGGCAAGGTATAAATTACTTAAAAAATATAATTAATGTTTTAAAGTCATACAACAGGGGACTAGAAAACAATTTTAAATTAATTGCTCAATCATATAACTTTGGAAGTCCATTTGCTCATCATATTGGAGATAAAAACCTAGACTATTCGTTAGACGTTGCCGAAGCATATAGTAGAGATATTTTAGCTCCTGCAAATGGGAATCCAACAAGCAAAACTGTTCCCTATAATAATCCTGTCGCAGAAGTTTTAGGGAAACCGTATCGTTACCTTAACGGTGGAAACTTTTTATATGGGGAGCTTGTTGGACAGTATCTAACCAAAATACCTACAGACTTTGAGGGAGATTTTGGGGTTGTAA
This sequence comes from Heyndrickxia coagulans, assembly GCA_902796085.1. Taxonomy (GTDB): domain Bacteria; phylum Bacillota; class Bacilli; order Bacillales; family Caldibacillaceae; genus Pallidibacillus; species Pallidibacillus thermolactis. Next base: position 2,001 of record CADBNU010000264.1, on the reverse strand, counting down.
TGTCCGAGATACTCAAATATGAAGGCACACCTTATGTATGGGGTGGCAAAACACCTCAAACAGGGTTTGATTGTAGTGGCTTAGTTGAATGGGGACTTAAGCAGATCGGTATTAACTTACCATCGCCTGCCACATCTCAGTATTATAATACCTATCCTATAGACCCAAGTGAAGCTAAACCAGGAGATCTAATTTTTTTTAAAGGAACATATGGCGGAGCAAATCATATATCGCACGTTGGCTTTTATATTGATGAAACAACAATGTATGATGCTAATGGCTCTGGCGTAGGTTACACAAACTGGCAAACACCATATTGGCAAAAACACTTTGCAGAAATAAGACGTATCAAATAATGGAGTGGATTACAATGAACAAAATCAAAAGATTAGAAGAACGAATTAAAAAACGGAAAGAAAAAATCAAAAAATATAGTGATCTAATCAAACAGGAAAAAAAACAACTAAAAAAAGATGAAATGACATTAGCAAATTTAAAATATGACATAGTCTTAAAAAAGCTAATTGAAAATGATGTAAATCCTGAAGATATTCTAGAAAAGGTTGATGAGGTCATTCAAGAAGAAGAAAAGGAGTGAGTTTATGAAAAGTAAATCTATTGCCTTTATTACTAGTTTATTAGTTGTGTTTACAATCATATTTACTCCCTTACATTTAGCTTTTGAAGAAAAAAAAAAAAAAAAGACGAGTGAAGAAACAGAAATCAAAGATGAAGAAAATAAAGAAATCCAAACTGAAAAATATGGAGAGCCTCCAAGTGGAGCAAACATTAAATCGGAACAAAAGGAAGTTGAGATTGATATAGATACTCCCGCAAGCGTAACAGGGGAAGTAATGAATGGAACAGGTACAGTTGTAGACTTTACCACTACAGGATCAAAGGCTTTTTATACGATCGTAGATAATGAGCAAAAGGTATTTTACTTAATAATAGATATGGATAAACCTACAGACAACGTTTATTTCCTGCAGGAAATTAATCGGTCTGAACTGGAATCTAGCAATACTACTACAAACGTTGATAATAATACACCACCTAACACTGTAGAAATTGAACAAGATGTAGAAAGTACAACATCAAATAATAAAGATCAAGCTGATGATAATAATTTAAAATTTTTAATGATGGTTTTACTTTTAGGTGGTATAGGCGTAGTTGGATATTACTTCTTTGTAATCCGAAAAAAGAAAGATAAAAATCAAGATACACAACAAGAAAATGATGATGAAATACTTGAGGATTATGATGATGATTTCGAGGAAGATTTTGACTATGCAGAAGAAAATAATGATACGGATAAACAAACATGATATTAAAAGTATATATAAAAAACCATATGTTCCAACTTCCTCGAAGTCAAGATGATTTGACTGAATTAATTAAAGAAAGATTATATGAAAATAAAAAGCTAGTAAAATCAGCTATAACAAAGCTCTATCCCATTAGTGATATAGATAATAAAAACATTTTCATCCAAAAAAATACGAACATTTTTTTACTAAATCTGTATTTGTTAATCTTACAAAAGAAAAATAAGCTCGAATTTACAGAACAAACGACAATAGATAACAAAATTATTTATGAAAAAATCTATGAAGAAACAAAGCTGGATGTATCTTCTGTACCGATCGAAGAAGCAGAAAAAATGATATTACAACATCTGGAACAAAACGAAATAGAACATAATCAAGATACAGAAGATACAAGTGACCCATTCCAAAACATCGAATTTAGCACGAGTTGGCTTAAAAAAGCGCATTGCGAACTACAAAAAAGAAGGGAGTACGATTATTAAATTGGGTAAAAAAATCTTTATAATTACTGTTTGCTTATTAATTAGTATAATTCCCTTTACTAAAACATATGCGCAACAAGTTGATCAAGACTATTTAAAAATCACCTATGATGATAAGGTTATATTCCATAATTTAATTGATAAAGGGAAAATCATCCAGGTCAAAAACAATGATGGGGAAATTG
>CADBNU010000263.1 GCA_902796085.1 Heyndrickxia coagulans | reverse complement strand
TTTTTTACGGTATTTGAGTTGGTGTGGCGTAATTTTGGACGGCCGTGTTCATTTCTTAAATTTCAGCATAATTGCAAAGAGTGTCTATTTTTTTGACATTCATTCAATTATTAGACATTTGTTTAGATTATCAACCGAATAGCAAATATGTATACTAATGCTGAAAAACAGTTATTTTTAAGTCGATTAGTTTTGCGAATAGATCTACCATTTTCAATTAGATGACAATCAGAATGCGGTAATTCATCGTTTGAGGCGACTCATAAATAAAGAGCTAACATTTTTTTATTGGATGAGCGTCTAAGGAAGAAAAAAGACAAAAACACCTAATGCGAATCCAGATGGAAAAGTTAATAATACCTTTCAATGTTTCAGCACAAATTCCCGCAAACCATACTAGTTTATCAGAAGTTCCATTGCTTAACTTTCAATCCACGCACCCATGAAGAGTGCGACTTGATTATTATGAGCTTAAAAGATTGTTAGCTTTGATTTCAATCCATGCACCCATGAAGAGTGCGACACTAAACAAGCACGCTGATTATTCAACGTACTTGAATAGAAATCCACCTTCTTCGAATTTTCGACCAGCAACAGTTTCTTTACCAGTTTTGAGTGAATGCTTCACCCAGCCAACGTTACAAATTTTGTTCTCTGTTGTCCATTTGAAAGTCTCTAGTAATCCATCGATTGTATTTACTAGTTGGCCATCTTTATATACTTCAATAACTCTTCTACGTCCTCGACGTAGTTGAGCTCGAGGTTTAGTTCCTTCTTCTTGTTGTTGAGCTTATCTATCTTGCTCTTCAGCAATCGCCCTTCTTCTTCGACGTTCTGGCTTGTCAACAATAACACGAACTTTTTCTCCAGGGAGTACTTGCGGAATCGTTAGCCTTAACTTTTTCTGATTTCCGTGCTCATTCTCACGCCAAACACTTGCTCGTCCCGCGCCTTTATCGTCCAAACTTTTTATCTCAACAATCATTTCTTCATTCGTAACGGTCATAATTAATTCCTCTCCATTAAATCTTTTACTCCAATTAGTATAAAGGACTAATGGACTTTTGGGAATGATACATCCTTAGTAGATATTACAAGCCTTGACATAAAACACCTAATCTTTCGTTTCCGCTAAGAAAAATTGTTTAAAGTTCGTTTTTATCTCGGGATTCTTGCCTCAGTATCTGTATCCTATATCTTAAACAAAAAATTAACTTTGTTATACCGATTTGTTGATAAAAAAGATTTTCGGCACATTTCGTGTAAAAGTTTGGTTTTGCACAAAATAACTGATTACTTATGAACAGTTCATTTCTCAGACTCCCACTCATTTTATTGAGTATTTTGCGAACGCAAAACTGCACCTCCAAATGTTGGTGCTCCCTAACATTTAAAGGTGCAGTATTTTATCCATTATTAATTCAACGCATTTGAAACGAACTCAAACATAAAGCTGCTCATCTTTGGACCGCCATTTCTCACCGGATTACCATTTCGATCAGAAAAACCGCTGCTATGTACACCAATGACTTGATTGCTTGTATTTAACATAGCAGAGCCCGACTGTCCTGGTGCTGTATCAATTGTATAATAAGCTACTTGACTATCCTCACTTGCAACATTTCCACTCATCCCATATTGATTTATGGCTCCATCTCTTCTGATCAAATCACCTGGATAACCATAGATCCCGATGTTCTGATTAAGAATATTCGTTACCTGCCTAATTCCTGCATATCCAGCACGTTCTCCTGCATGGCGGCCATTCGATGGACTTAGTACAAGAACTGCATAATCTTGAGATATTGCTCCAGTATTGATCCAATGGGAAGTAACATAATAATCGATCGCATTATATGCTCCAAATAAAGCGGTACTACCACTTACACCCGGATAAACTGTGGCACTCACTATCCCTCTTTGCGTAGTAGGATTCACAACACAATGCCCATTTGTTAAAACTCTATCGATACCAATTAATGTCCCTGTACAAGATCCGCGGCTACCATCTGCCCACTCCAAGGAAATATAAGTAATGGCACTATATGGGAATACTATTGTATTTTCTACTCTAGTTCTTCCATCTGGACCGATGACAACAAATGGTGCGACTTCATTTGTGGTCACATCTTTTACTAAAGGTTGTGTAGTCTCTAAAAAGCCTTTATTTAGCAAATCACCAACAAAAATAGGATTAAGCTCTCCTGAGCCTTGAAAACTTTTTGTTTCATTGATAAACGTTAAGTTCTTATTGCTGTAATCCTCATATTTTGTTACCTCTCCCTTTGAATTAACTCTATCCAAGGGATGTGAAGATTCTTTTGCATTAAAATGAAAGTCTCCTAGTGTATTGTCCGCCAAAGCACTGATTGGAACGAATAAAAAGGTAAACAAAAAGATTGTTAGAAAAACACTTTTTTCAAAATATTACCTCCTTTCAAAATATGATTATATTATAACGAATTTTCATAAAACAAACAATTACAATTAGTAAAGAAGTGTAAATTTATTTGTTTTTATCAATTTTCCTTATTTGCATTAATTTAATTTGTGCCGGGTACGATTCAAGGACTTCTTCATACCAAATAGCGACCTGATCACCACTTTTAATTCCTGTCCCTAAAAGTTTCATTCCATCATCCAGTAATATCGCTATTTCCTCAAACTTTTTTGAAAACATCGTAACATCTTCATCAGAAAAATTTTCCAAGTCAGAAGCTGTAATATTTTCTCCTTTAACGAAATATTTCGTACCATTGTGAAAAACAATATAGCCTTCATCAGTTGGCTCTTGCCCCTTCATGGAAAAACGATTGCTCATTTCGCTGAATACCCATGTACCAATAAGCAAGAACAACAAGCCTCCAAACACAGCCTTCTTTGATGTCAAAATTTTTTTCACAATCCACACCACCAGAAA
>CADBNU010000262.1 GCA_902796085.1 Heyndrickxia coagulans | reverse complement strand
GCGTGTTTACTCGCTCTTCCATTAAAGAAACTGGCTGATTGTCAAGGGTAAGAGGCAGTACAATATTTTCTTCCACCGTCAACATTGGAAGCAAGTTAAAGTCTTGAAATATAAAACCAAGTTCTCGTCTTCGAAAATAAGCAAGTTCCGTTTTATTAAATAAATGAGGTTTCGTCCCATTAAAAATTATTTCGCCTGAAGTGGGTTTATCAATTGTGGAAATTAAATTTAATAACGTCGTTTTGCCGCTTCCACTAGGCCCCATGACCGCTAAAAATTCGCCTTTCTCCACTTCAAAACTCAACTGATTTAATGCTCGATTCGTTACCTTCCCTTCATACACTTTTGTTACATCGATGACTTGTAAAATTGCCATATAAGCTCCCTCTTTAAGCAAATTCTGTTTAAGATTCATTATTATTGGGAAATGTTTTAGAAATTCACCGAAATGATTGTTCCCTTACCGACTTCGGATTCAATCTTTAATTCGTGACCCAACTTCTCACAAATTTCCTTCGCCAAATATAACCCCATACCTGTAGACTCTCCCGTTTTTCGACCATTTTCTCCTGTAAAAAAGGGGTTAGTCACTCGCGATAAATCAGATTTTGGAATTCCAATTCCTTCATCTTGAACATACAACGTAACATTTGAATCGTTTTTTTTCACAAAAATTTTTACCTTTTTATTTTGCTCGAAAGTATATTTTACTGCGTTCGTAATAAACTGGTTAAGCATAAATTTTAACCATTTGGAATCTGTTGTAACTGTTATATCTTCATCAATATCAATGACCGGAAAGACATGTTTCGTAATAAATAAACGCTTATTGTCATTAATTGTTGCAGTGACAACACCTTTTAAGTTAACTTGTTCAATTTGCATATCCTCTTCAAACTTCTCAAGCCTTGCATTCATTAATACCATTTCCATGCCTCTTTTTAGTCGATCCACTTCCTCTTGGAGACTCGTTTTATCTAGGTTATTTTCCTCTTCCTGTAATAATAATTCTAAAACAGAGATAGGCGTTTTCATTTGGTGAATCCATTGATTTAAAAACTTTTCTTGTCTATTTTGGGTTGCATATAGATTTTGAACTTCATTTTGATACAGTCGATACAGTTCTTGGAAATAGGCTTCTGTTTGTAGATGCTCTGGTGTTTTTGCATTTTTTTGAAGCGCATCATCCATCGAGTTCGGCATATTGGAGATTCGTTCTAGAAAGTTTTTTCGAAACACATAACGAATGGCAAGATAGGAAAATGTAAGTAATAGGCTAATGATGACAGAATAAATTGCTGTATCTAAATTCCGAAAACCATCTAGCCAATATAGCGATAAAATGAATAAAACGACAATTAGCTCAAAGAGGATGAACGAAATATTTTCCTTTACAAATAATTTCAATCCCATGCTTACATTTCCTCCGAACTTAAAACAAATCGATAACCAGCCCCACGAACTGTTTCAATCACAGATTGAACATCATATTCTGTTAGTTTCTTTCGTACTCGGGTCATATTGACATTCAATGTATTTTCATCGACAAAGGCTTGGTCATCCCAAAGCTCTTCCAATAATTTTTCTCGCGATACGACCTTTGGCGACTCTCTCATTAAAATATTTAAAATGGCACATTCTTTTTTCTGTAGCGGTATCTCCGTATTCTTCACATGCAATTCCATTCGTTCTAAATAAAGAGTCAATTGACCTAATTGAACAGTTCTCTCTTCTTGTCGTGAAGAATATTCACCATAAGTCCGTCTTAAATGACTTTTAATTTTTGCTAACACTATTTCATAATTGAATGGTTTTGTAATAAAATCATCCCCGCCATTCTCTAAGGCAAATATTTGATCCATCTCTCCAGAACGTGCGGAAATAAATATTATTGGGCATTTCGTATATTGTCTTAACTGTCTGCACCAATAATAGCCATCATAAGAAGGCAAGTTTATATCAAGCAAAATTAAATGTGGTGAAAATGCCATACATTCTTCCACAATTTCCTCAAAGTTTTTCACAATCTCAACTTCATATTGGTATCTTTTTAACGTTTCAGCCAATAGTGAAGCAATTTTATAATCATCCTCTATTATAAAAATCCTCGAATTTTCCAAAATCATTCCCCCTTTTCTGGAATGTCTAACTCTATTTTATCAAAAAAATTATAACGTTCATTTCATAGCACATTTTGATTTTCGATTTTGGCAATTTTTTCTTACCGATTCACAAAATATTCACAAAACAGTTTTGTAAAATGGGCATTTTCCTTATTGACGAATCCAAACTGTTATAATACAATTACAAATACAAACACCTATTATAAAACAGTTAATCATAAGGAGGTCCCCCTATGTTAGAAAATATTGTTGAATTCTTCAAAAGTTTGCCAGATAAAATCTGTGTAAAATGCGGTGAAAAAATTGAAGAACAAAGTGAATGCTACACTAACACATGTGACAAATGCAGTTCACTATAATGATTGTTTATAAATAGTTGCTTACCTAATTGAATGAACTTACTATTAAATCGCTTAACAACATTGAAAATCGCTTATAAATTCGCTTATTTATTTTCAAACGTGAAGAGGCTTGAACAAATTCGCCTCTATCAATAGATAAAGATTAAATTCGCTGTTTCCTGTTATCATATATGTTTGTCGGCTTAAGTTTTCAATCAGGAGAACTTAAGCCATTTTTTTCATTTGAAAAGTCTGTCATGATGGATGTTTATTTCAAAAAAAGTAGCAGCACATCCCTTGTAAGGTCTGTACTGCTTTAAATTTCGTTTCCAGCATTGATGATTACTTGTTCTGACAATATTTCCTGACTACCTATAAGCGGTTTTGTTACATATCTGGAAGTAATGGATAGTGGTGCGATCCCTTTACCTACAATATAAGATCGAACATCTAAAACTATGATACCTGCAGTTAACACATAATTTTTCCCATCAATTCTTTTCCTCGAATCAAAATCCGTATAGAATCCATCAAGAAAATTTACAGGCTCTAGTTCAGCCATTTTATAAACAATATCATTTTGATCTTTTGAATCGACATATTTTAACGCCGTATAAATATTTTTCATTATAAAATTGTTATATGTCACGTTAATTGCATGTCTGTTACTACTAGGTTTATTATTCCATTCGAATTCAATGATGATTCTGGCTGCATCTCTCTCTTCATCTCTTGCTAAATCCATGACAATTGTATTAAACATTAAATGATTATGCTGTTTAGTAAAATCATTTTTCTCATAAATAATTTTTCGATGTTCCTCAATTATTCTATTATTATATCCATAGTGTTTAACTGTATTATTTTCAATCATGTTTACTAAAGATAAATGGTTTTGATAGTTTTTATCAAACTCTTTAATTTTCTCAATATCTACTTTCGAATATCCTTCGTTTTCTAATTGAG
>CADBNU010000261.1 GCA_902796085.1 Heyndrickxia coagulans | reverse complement strand
AGAAAAGGGATGGGGGGATCTATATGGAAGCAAAGTTCCTGGAAAGAGATCTTGAAGTAAAATCAAATCGAATGGAATGGTTTGAAGGAGTAAAAGATGGAATACCACTGGCACTAGGTTATATCGCTGTTGCTTTCACCTTTGGAATAGCCGCTTTCCAAGCAGGACTTTCAGTGTTCCAATCCAGTGTTATTTCCGCTACAAACTTTACCTCAGCAGGACAATTTGCAGGCGTTACATTAATCGTTTCAACAGCAACGTTATTTGAAGTAGCTTTAACCCAATTCATTATCAATGCTAGATATTTTCTTATGTCAGCTGCTCTTTCACAAAAAATTGATCCTAAAACCCCTTTCTGGCAACGGATTATAATGGGATTTGGGATTTCCGATGAAGTGTTTGCCGTTTCTTTAGCACGAAAGGGGAAACTAAATCCGTTTTATACATATGGGCTTATGACAATCACCATTTCATCTTGGGTGTTCGGAACGTTCCTTGGCGCAATATCTGGAAACATCTTACCAGACCAGGTCATTCGTGCGCTTAGCCTCGCCTTATATGCGATGTTAATTTCCATCATTATACCTCCTGCAAAGAGAAATAAAATTCTGATGTCGGTCATTATGATTTCGATGCTGTCTAGTTTCATCTTTGATATGCTTCCGGTACTATCTACGACATCATCCGGTCTCAAAATCATTATCCTTACCATGCTTATCTCAGGACTTGCTGCTTTATTCTTTCCGGTAAAGGAGGATACGAATGAATAATCTTTATTTATATGTATTTGTCATGGCTTGTGTAACCTACTTCATCCGTGTTTTGCCTCTAACATTCATACGGAAAAAAATTACAAACCCATTTATAAAATCCTTTTTATATTACGTTCCATACGTTACATTGGCCGTCATGGTTTTCCCTGCCATTTTAAAGGCTACGGGAACTCCTTGGTCAGCTTTAATCGGCTTTATCGTAGCTACATTACTTTCCTTCTTTGGTGGTAACTTATTTCAAGTTTCCTTATTCGCTTGTCTTTCCGTATTTATTGTAGAATTATTTATTTATTAAGTTTTCAACAAAAAAAGACCTTTGTAAAACAGAAACTTCTACAAAGGTCATTGTCACTATTATAATTCGATTGCTTCGCCCACTTCCAATACTTTTCCGTTACCTTGTTCAAGTAATGTAACGAATTTATGTGGATCTTGTTTTATGACCGGGAATGTATTGTAATGAATTGGCACAACTGTTTTCGCATTTAATAACATGGCTGCATAGGCTGCATCCTCAGGCCCCATTGTAAAGTTATCACCGATTGGGAGAAAAGCAATATCAATGGAATGTCTTTCTCCTAATAATTTCATATCTGAAAATAAAGCCGTATCCCCTGCATGGTAAATTGTTTTTCCTTCAATTTCTAACAGCAGACCAGCCGGCATTCCTAAATATATAATATTTTGTTCACCTGTTACTAAGCCTGTACTATGGAATGCTTGAGTAAACTTCACTTTTCCAAAAGGAAATTCGAAAGAGCCACCTATATTCATCCCATGAGTTTTAACACCTTGCCAACTCAAATAATCGGCTAATTCAACCATGGCAACAACTAACGCATCTTTCTTTTTCGCAAGTTCGACTGTATCTCCGACATGGTCGTTATGTCCATGAGTGAGCAATATGTAATCTGGACTTTCTGTTTCCACAGATAGATCCGTTAAAGGATTTCCCGTAATAAATGGATCAATCAAAATTGTTTTCCCATTTGTTTCAATTTTAACAATGGAATGACCGTGGTATGTAATCTTCATTTATAGAAATTCCCCTTTCATTTTTTATTTTGTTACTTCAATATTATTTGTACCATTTCCTGCTCCTCCTTACAAATATTTACTTTTTTGTCACAAAATGCTACGCTTTTTGCGAGGTGATTTTTTATGAAAAAACGATTAGAAGCATTTCAAAATTGGTTAGTTGAGGAAAAAATTGATGTAGCGATCCTTACTTCATCCGAAAATGTGTTTTATTATAGCAATTTCTTCAGTGATCCTCATGAACGTGTATTAGCCATTGTGCTATTTCAAAATGAGGCTCCGTTTCTAGTTTGTCCACAAATGGAAGTAGAAACAGCAAGGGCTGCTGGATTTGACCAAACAATCATTGGTTATAAAGATACCGAAAACGCGTGGGATAAAGTAACAGCAGAAATTGATAAACGGGTAAGTCAAGTAAATCGGGTTGCTGTCGAAAAAACACATATGAACATGGAACGATATGAAATTTTACAAAAAGCTTATCCGAATTCACAATTTATATCAGCTGAAGAAAAACTTAATCAACTTCGGACAATTAAAGATCAAGTAGAAATTGAAAAACTTCGTAAAGCATGTGAATTAGCAGACTATGCCATTGAAGTAGGTGTAAATGCTATAAAAGAAGGGATTAGTGAATTAGAAATTGTAGCAGCGATTGAATATGAAATGAAGAAAAAAGGCGTTCAAAAAATGTCCTTTGAAACGACTGTTCTTGCAGGTGCAAAAGCTGCTTCACCTCATGGTGTACCAGGGATGGCAACAGTGAAAAAAGGCGATTTTGTCCTTTTTGATTTAGGGATTGTTTACGAGGGATATTGTTCTGATATTACCCGTACCGTTGCCTTTGGGGATGTAAGTGAAGAAAATCGTAAAGTTTATGATACCGTTTTGCAAGCACAACTTGCAGCTGTTGAAGCCTCTAGACCAGGGATTACATGTGCGGAACTCGACCAAACGGCGCGAAAGATGATTAGTAATGCCGGTTACGGCGAATATTTTACCCACCGCTTAGGACATGGCCTTGGTATTAGTGTTCATGAATATCCTTCTATCACTGAAACAAACGAGCTGAAACTGCAACCCGGAATGGTTTATACAATCGAACCAGGGATTTATATTCCAGAAAAAGTGGGTGTGCGAATTGAAGATGATATCGTCATCACAAAAGATGGTGCGGAAGTGTTAACGAAGTATCCGAAAGAATTACAAGTGATTTCATAAAAGAATATACGAGGGCAATCTATAAAAGGAATCGAGGGATTGCCCTTCTTAAAAACAAACCATTTCATGTGACAGTTTTTATTTCATCAGTCACAAATAAACGAACCTTTCTTTTTCATAACAGTGGAAACGCTTTACACTTGAGCGTTTTCATCTTCGTTAAAATTCATTAATGATAATTCTTGAATATTCCCCTTTCGCTAATAGATCGAAGCCTTCATTGATTTCATCTAAACGGATAAACTTTGCTACTAATTTATCAACAGGTAAACGCTGCTGACGAAATAATTCGATAAACCGTGGAATATCTCTATTCGGTACACAACTTCCGACATATGAACCTTTCAACGTTTTTTCTTCCGCCGTTAAAGTTACTTGCGGAAATGAGAAATGATGATCTGGATGAGGTAACCCTGTTGTAACAGTTGTACCACCACGTTTTGTAACCGCATAGGCGACTTCCATCGCTTTGACAACTCCAGCCGTTTCAAAGGCATAATCCACTCCGCCGCCTGTTGCTTCTTTAATCAGTTCTACAACTTTCGGATCTTTTGAATCAAAAACATCTGTTGCGCCAAGTTCTCGAGCTTTTTCTAATTTCGTTTCATTAATATCAACAGCAATAATACGACTAGCTCCACTAGCTATAGCACCTAATAGTGCACTTAATCCTATGCCACCTAACCCGATAATTGCAACGGTACTTCCAAACTTAATATT
>CADBNU010000260.1 GCA_902796085.1 Heyndrickxia coagulans | reverse complement strand
CCCGTTAACCAAGAATTCTATCCCTATTATACAAAAAAAGCCTGTAGATTTGGCCACTAGTTAGGGACTTTGTCTACAAGCTGAAGCCTACCTTTTATATAGGTAGGCTTATTTTTATTAACAGAAATTCTAAATATTCTCTTGTTTAAGTGCATCAATAATATTTTCTTTTTTCACTTTTGAACTTGAATACAGCATGACAATGCCGACAATCAAAAATACTGCAACAATTACAATTCCAATACTTTTCCAAGGTAAATAAAATTCATACTCATAAGAAAATTCTGTTGCTTTATAAATAAGGAACATCACTATAACACTGATTGGCAGACCGTATAATAAAGATTTAATTCCATAGAAAATACTTTCATAATGAATCATCTTATTAAACCCTTTTGGTGTCATACCAACGGATTTAAGCATACCAAACTCCCGCTTTCTGAGGGCAATGCTTGTGGATATTGTATTGAATATATTTGATACAGTAATTAATGTAATCAACGTAATAAAGCCATAAACAAACACACCTAAGACAAATAAAAATTGTTCGTCATTTTTTTTACTTTCATAAACATTATAGATGGAATCTTTATTGATTCCGATATTTTCAAGGTCTTCAACTGTTTTCATTGGATCGGAACTCTTGATATACATTTCACTTGTTCCAGTTTCGATATCAATGTCTCCAACTAATTTTTCGATACTACTTTTTGACATAATTAAAATAAACTGACCAGGGTTCGTTGAGTTATATATACCGAGTGGTAATTGTTCTGTCTCTTCTGCAATAATTTCCACTTCTTCTGCCAACTGAAATCTTTTTTCTGTGACCCAGTCATTATATTGTAGTGCAATCTTATCTCCTATATCTAAATTAACAGCTTCTTCTTCAACATATTTTTCCTTTTCCATATCGTAAAAATGGTTTTTATTAAAAAGGATAGCCGTTGGGTGATCAGAATTTATCAATGAATTAAAATCAACAGAAATTTGTTCAACGTATGACTTTAAATCTTCATCCTCTAAAACATTCACATCAATATTGTAGAGATATTTCCCATCTTCCAACATATCAGGGAAATCCTTTGATCGTTCTTTCAGTGAACTCGATAATTTAGACTTGTCTACATATCCTTCAATGCTTCCAAAATAGTAAATGATGTTCATATCTGTAACATCCTCAAATGAGCGAATATTTTCAATAACATCCTGATCTATTTGTTCAAAATTTTGATCGAAACTTACTGAAATGTCATATTCCGGATTAAAGTTAGACATCTCGGCGGCTTTTTGTAAACTATTCGTAAAGTACGAAATGGTTAAAAATAATACAATACTAATAACCAAAGAAAAAATTGTTGCATTATATCGCTTTTTGTTTCGTTTTAAGTTTTTTAAGCCGATTTCAGCTTCAATCCCAAAAATTTTCCGCACAAGTTTAGACGTTTTCACTTTCTTTCTAGAAAGTTTAATGTCCTTTGTTTGACGTATGGCATCAATTGCTGAAATTCGTGAGGCCCGAAGTGCTGGTATAAATACAGATATAAAAATGGTCAACATTGAAATTATAATTGTTAAAATTATTGACATTGGTGTTACAACTACGGTTAATTCTGTTCTAAGATTTAGAACGTTTTGTAAAATTCCATTAAGCAAACTTAAGGTAATCGCGATTCCACCAATCCCCGCGATTAAACCAAGAGGGATGCTTATAAGACCGATCATAACCCCTTCAAAATAAACCGAATTTCGTTTTTGTCGTTTGGTTGCCCCAACACTGGCCAACATCCCTAAATAGCGGGAACGTTCAGAGACAGAAATGGCAAAAGCGTTATTAATTAAGGAGACAGAACCAACAACAATAATTGCAATAATAATAGTTACTAATGAAATAAACGTACGATTTAAATTATCACCTTCTACGATACCATGGTAACGTAATAATTCATCATTAAATATTACTTCCTCTATTCCAAAATTTTCTGCTAATTGATTACTATGGTTAAAGATACTGCGATTCAATTTTTTTACAAGAACTGAAGCATTCACCTGCTCATTTGCACCAATGAAAGCTTCATGAGTACTAGAAAGTACCGTATATGCTGGAGAAAAGGAGTGTTCCCAATTCGGTGCATTAATGATTCCCACAATTTTATACTCTTTCTCAACCGTATTTATAATGGTTTCCGCAAGTTCATCCCCATTATATACGAGTGAAAAGGAGTTATTCGTAATCCCCTCATCGTCATCGACCTTATAATAACGATCGCCTACTTGAAGTGTGATTGTTTGACCAATTTCTAATGGAACTCCGCCATCATCTATTATTTGTTGAGAAATAACCACTTCATTTGGTGTTTTTGGTAATCTCCCCTCAATCAATTCAATAGAAAATTGTTCAAATGCGGTAGAATCAAATTCTTTTACATGTAAATACGGTTTACTAGGATTTTGTCCCCTTTCTAATTCTGCATAACCAACATCCCTTGATATAAAGACTGTATCGGTTTCTTCATCATTTTTTATCTCATACAGCTGTTCTTTTGTTACATTTTTATATAAAACATGCCAATTCCCATTATCTGCCACGGCTTCTTTTTGTAAAAGATTCATAAATGAGGCGAACAACGTCGTAACTGCTGTAACCATAGCAACCGATATTATGACGCCAATAATCGTCACTAGAGTTCTACGTTTATTTTCTTTTAACATCCGCAGTGTTAATTTGTTAACAATATTCATGAGCGGATCACCTCATCCTTTTTAATACGACCATCTTCAATTGAAATAATACGATCGGCTTGTAACGCAATTCGTTCATCATGGGTAATGACAATTAATGTTTGATTATATTGCTTGTTAAATAATTTTAATAGATCAATAATTTCACTACTGTTTTTACTGTCCAAATTTCCTGTCGGTTCATCGGCAAGCATAATCGCCGGGTTATTCATTAATGCCCGTCCGATGGAAACCCTTTGTTGTTGCCCGCCGGATAATTGATTTGGTAGATGTTCCAATCGGTTTTCTAATCTTAGTACCTTCACGATTTTTGAAAAATGATCCTCATCTACTTTATGCCCATCTAAAAGGAGAGGTAAAGTTATGTTTTCTTCAACCGT
>CADBNU010000259.1 GCA_902796085.1 Heyndrickxia coagulans | reverse complement strand
GTATTTTATTTTCATTACATAATTGCAATATTTTAGATACTTCCTCTGTATTTCTAGGCGAAACGACCGCATCCGGAATCGATTGAAAATTTGGAGTCGCATCATACGAATATACTAACCTTTCAACTTCCGAATCTTCAAAATTTTCTTCTCCTACAATATTTATGAATTCCCTCTTTATATCAGGAGCAATCATTCAAACCCCTCACTTTTATTCTTTTCGTTTTATTATAAAGAATGAGAGTCATATTATCTATGTATGATGATATAATTAACATACCAAAAATGCCTATTTTATTGTCTTTTTAACCAAAAGGGTGGTGATACGAGTTGCAATTATCCCCAAAGCTGGCTGCTAAAATTATTTCAGAGGTTCAGGACGTAGTCAAAGAGGATATTATATTAGTTGATATTAATGGGATCATCATATCCTCCACTGATGAGAGTCGGATCGGCTCTTTTCATGAAGGAGCTACGATTGTTATTAAGTCCAAACAAAAGCTTTACATTGATCAAATCAAAGCACAAGTGCTGAAAGGAGTCAAAGTAGGAATCAATATGCCCATTATGTTTCATAAGAAGGTAATTGGAGTGATCGGAATAACTGGCGAACCGAAACAAGTGGAGCCTTATGCGGACTTAATTAGAAGAATGACAGAGCTCATTATACAAGAAGCATATTATACTGAAAGAAACGAATGGGAAATAAGAGGAATAGAATCGTATCTTTATGAATGGATCAATGCTTCATCTGTGGATAAAGATTTTTTAGAGCGCGGGTTTATGTTAGGCATTCCTGTGTATGACACTCATGTTTGCACACTCATGGAATTGGAGATACACACATTAAATAATTACGATATTCATCGAATTCAAAAAGAAATCATAGAATTGTTTTATTCTATCTTCGGGAAAGAAAAACATTTTATTGTTCGATGGGGGCAAGAGCGCTTTTTAGTATTAAAAAAGATGGATGCTTCTTATAAACAAAATTATTTTTACAGTCAGTTAAACGATTTAAAAAAAAGATTCGAAAACAGATACAAAAGCACTTTAGCTATTGGCATAGGAAAAACAGCTTGCAAACACATGATCAATAAATCTTTTAAAGAAGCACAAAAAGCATTAAAGGTAGCGCGAAAAAATAAAGGCATTGTATTTTATGAGGATCTTATATTAGAAATCATCTTGGATGATATCCCAACAGAGATGCAAAAGGATTTTTTGAAGCAAACCATTCATATGATGGAAAAAGATCAAATTCTAATCGAAACGTTACAACACTATATGAACAATAATCAATCGATCAAAAGAACGGCAGAGGAAATGAATATCCATATTAATACACTGCACTACCGTTTAAATAAAATCGAAGAGCTGACAGGAATTAACCCTAAAACAACAGAAGGAATTGTCATATTTTATATATCGTTACTGTTATTAAATTCTTTAAACCGTTAAGTCCGTATAATTTGATCGAAACGGGAGTGAATGAAAAAAGACAATCGGCAAATGTTGTTCGGGGAGACGACCGGCAGGAAAACTTTGGGATTGCTGCCATACAGCAAGCATTAATTCCATAGTGTCTTTCAATGGGCAATTTCCTTTTAGACAAGTAATTAAGAACTGCTCTAAATGTGGAGAACGTCTGGACACATGTTTGACATTCCAATGATTTTCTCTAACTGTCTCATTTGAACGTCACTCAAAATCATCCTCATTGGATTTCCTCCGCTTACATCTTGGATTCGATGATAAACGTATTTTTCCTGATGAAACAAAAAATCCCGAATATCGAACTTTTTTCAAGTATCCGATATTCGGGTTGCATTTTCAAATACATCAGCCCTTTTATGTTTTAAACAGCAGACTTTTCTCTTACATTCAACAATTTAAAGAATTCTCTCATGAATCCCGGTAAATCCGGCCAAGCGTGGCCCGATACAATGTTCCCATCCACATGAAGCATTTTTTCCACATAAGTAGCGCCTGCTGCTTCCACTTCTGGTCTACAAGCAGTGTAAGCTGTCATCTCTCTTCCTTTGATATATTCTCTTACAGTTGTTAAGACTAATTGTCCATGACAGATCACCCCAAGAGGTTTATTTTCTTTTAAAAAGTGAGCAGCAATTTCCTGAACCTTTGGATTCATACGAATATATTCAGGCGCACGCCCTCCTGGGATAATTAATCCATCATAGTCGGCAGGATTAATCTCATCTACTGATGCATGAGATTCGATTTTATATGCCCATTTTTCTGTAAAAGTCTCCATTTCAGGAAGGAAATCATGGACAACCGTCTGGAGCTTCTTTTTAACAGGTGAGGCAATTGTACAATTAATATTTTCTTCAATACAACGATAATAAGGATAAAAAGTTGCAGAGAAAGAAGAAAATTTTTCAATTGATTTTGAACTAGAAGCAGCTTTTGATGAAAAAGGTGAACAGTTTGGAATAACTGCTGAGGCAATTGCATTTTATCAAGTGTATGATAAGGTACGAAAAGGATTTAAGATTGAAAGAATTGTAAAAAGTAACAATAGAGTCCAGTATCGTTTATATAAACCTGAATTGATCGGCGTTTCTCCTCCGAGAAATGGAAGGAAATCAAAAATATATTGGGAAGATGATTTAAAGGCAAAAGCAAGACAGGGCAATCCACCAAAAGTGTCTTCATATGTTCGTCCTGGAGCAAGTGCAGTAAGTGCATTAAAAAGTAAAGCAGGTTGGATAGGTATAGGGATTTCAACTGTAGAAAATGTAGTTGAAAATGTAAATAATGGTGAAGATGCAACAAGAATTATTGGGGATGCAGCGGTTGATGTTGGTATCGGTGCAGGAACATTGGTATTAGGTGGAGTTGTTGCAGGAGTTGCTGGGACTTTAGGGGCTCCAGTTATTGTTGGTGCAGGTGTAGCAGCTGCAGTATCCGTAGGAATTTCTGTATTACTTGAAAGTGTCAAAATT
>CADBNU010000258.1 GCA_902796085.1 Heyndrickxia coagulans | reverse complement strand
GTTCATAAGGTGGTTGAAATCAGATTTTCATGTTGAATTGTAGAAAAAGTGCGTTTATATACGAGCTGAAAACAGATTTTAAGAAGACTTCGATAAAAAAGTGAGTTCATCGACTCTTTTTAAGCAGTTTAAGAAGGATTCGCATAAAAACAGCGAACACTAAATTTTTTTGAAAACATTTTTTAAGGAAGGCGTAAAAAACGTTGTTTCATGAATACAAACTCTTAATTGAAGATGTGCAAAATCGTCGTTCCTAAGAAACAAGGGGGAATGTGCACATTCCATGCTACAAGTCCCCCCTTGGATATTACGTATTAATCGTCGACCACATTTGTTTCAAAAAACTCTTTAAATTTTTCTTCGCCAACATTCCCTTCAATTCGACTTACTTCTTTACCATCTTCAAAATGAATAATTGTTGGTGTTGATGTAATCTTGTATTGAGTACTAGGATGTTCGTCAACATTATATGGTTTTAGTTCAAATCCTAGTTCCTCGGCCATTGGAAATACAATAGGAGAGGCTGCTTGACAGTGTGAACATGTTGGGCTATAAAAGTATACCGTTTGTGATTCTCCACTAGCTAAGTCTTCTTCTAATTGTTCAGGAGTGATTGCATTTTTATAATAATCTGGATTTGCCATCTTAGTTAAAAAGGCTATTGCAACAAAAATAACAACAATAATACCGCCAAAGATTAATACTTTTTTCAATGTTAATTCCCCCTTATGCTTCTCCAAATAATTAAGTTTGTACTAAATATAAGAATGAATGCTATTAATGCTAAAAATGGAATGGTGATAAACCCAAACCAATTTATGTATTGTGCTGTACATGGAATCCCGACACTGCAGCCAATGGCATGTTCACCTATATTTGTAATTTTTTGAATAGAATAATGATATAGCGAAATACAACCACCTATACCAGACAATATGCATGCATAAAGACTCATTTTCCATTCTTTTCGTATGTAGGCAATACATAGCAAAATCGCCAGTGGATACATGAAAATCCGTTGATACCAACACAATTCACAAGGAACAAAATTTTTTATTTCTGAAAAATATAAACTCCCAAAAGTGGCAATAATGGAAACGAGCCAACTAAAAAAGAACAAATTATCTATTTTTTTATTAGCCAACAAGTCCACCCCTTATCATGAATTGAAATACATGACTTGTCTAATCTAAACTATGGATTATTTTAACATATGTTTTTTTATAATGCTTACAATATTATTTGGTTTTAACGAACATTTCATAATTTAGGAACAATTCAACAACTAAAAAAGACCTAACGATCTGTTAGGCCAAGCCTGTTTCTTTCGTCCTCACCAGTTAGACGGAAAATATTGCTTCTTGTTGCATATAAGTAAGCTGTTCATTAGCGTGATCTGCATATTGTAACAGAGCAATTAAATAATTTTCCACTAATGAATGATCATTTTGATAATAATACGCGTGTAAAAAATGTTCAATTTTCTTTGATAAAAAATCATCCTTTGTGCGGACCATTAGTAAAAGCAAATTATCCCATTGGGAATGATAGGTGTAATATAATGCACGATCATAATCTGCTTTATTCATTTGAACCCCCCTTATGCAGGAGTTATTAGTATTTTAAGCAGTTAGGAAATTAATTTACGAAGTAAAACTTTACAAGCCATATTTTTTAAGATCGTATCAATTTTCCAGTATATTCGTTGAGTTTAAAAACGGAACTGTAGAAAAATAAAAATGAAAAAGTATCTAATTGGAAGTGATTGGATTGAAAACGAAGATGATCGTGTTTCTTTTATTTCTTTTATTTAGTCCAACAAAGACTTTTGCGGACTATATTGTACAATCACAAGATCCATATCATTACAATCAGCTTGTTGAAGATTTAGCAAAGTTAACAGACCGATACCGCAACGTACTTGAAATAAGAGAAATTGGGAAGAGTGAGTTTGGAAAAACAATTTGGGCAGTAAAATTAGGGAAAGGTGAGGAAAATATTGTATTGGTAGGTACCCATCATGCTCGGGAGTGGATTTCAACAAATTTATTAATGGTGATGTTAGAACGTTATGCTGAAACATATCAAACAGGGGAAATGTTCGGTGAATTTGATCCAGCCATTTTAGACGATGTTGCCATTTGGTTTGTACCAATGTTAAATCCAGATGGTGTTGATATTCAGCAAGGAGAACTACCGCCACAATATAAGCGTAAATTAATTTTAATGAATAAAGGTAGCATGGATTTTACGCGTTGGAAAGCGAATGGTCTTGGTTTAGATTTAAATCGACAATATCCGGCAGGTTGGGATGAATTACCGACAGAAGACGGACCGTCATTTAAAGGCTATAAAGGAAAACAACCGATTGAAGGGAAAGAAGTACAAGCCTTTATACAATTTGTAAAAGATATAAATCCAAAGTCAGCAATTGCTTATCACTCTGCAGGTCATGTCATTTATTGGCAATACGGTGACCGCCAAAATATTTTTCGTGATTATTTTTTAGCAAGCAGTTTGGCCAAATTGACGGGTTATCGACTTGATACTCCTTCAATCGATGCGACTGGTGGTGGATTTACGGACTGGTTTATTGAAGAATACGGGCGTCCTGCATTTACGTTAGAATTAACGGATCATGAAGGCGAAAGCCATCCACCAATGGAGAAATTTCATGAAGAATGGATTCGTAATCAATTTGTCGGATTTTATTTGGCATCCGAAATGGCTATCATAAAAAGTAATGAGTGAGAAATTATTGATTAAATCCTTGTAACTTTGAGAAATATTCAGTAACAAATTGATAAAAAATTCGTTCTGATGGAGCAAGTTCTCTTGTCTTTGAAGCGATAATACCAACGGATCGACTTACGTCTGGTTGGGTAATACGTATCTTTTTCGTCATCCTCGGAGTACTATGATAAAGGGTGTTTTCTGGGAGGATGCTTAGTCCGATTCCTGCTGAAACCAACCCTTTAATCGCATCAATATCTTCACCTTCAGACGTAATGTTTGGGAGAAAACCCGCTTGACTACAAGCGTCAATTACAATTTTACGTAGAATAAATCCTTCCGAGAAAAGGACAAAGTCATCATTTTTTAATTCATGAAGTGATATTTCTTCCCGATCTGCAATCCGGTGATGGATAGGGGCAAGAACATAAAATTTTTCGGTAAATAAAATATGTACTTTTAATTCAGCATCATCTGGAGGAGCAGGTCCCATAAAAGCAATGTTAATATCTCCATTTTTAACTGCATGACGTAAATAGGCATAAGTGCCTTGACGTAAATGAAATTTTACATCGGGATAGTGTAATTTAAAGTTTGAAATGACTGTAGGGAGAATATGGTTAGCGAAACTGGATGGATAGGCAACTTTCACTGTTCCGTGATCCGGATCTAAATATTCCTCTACCTTTGATTTTGCATAATCAATATCTTGTAAAGCTTTTTTTATATGAAATAAGAATGTTCGGCCAATATCGGTCAATTTTAAATTGCGACCAACCCGTTCAAACAATGTAACCCCTAATTCATCTTCTAATTTTGATATTTGAAGACTTACAGCTGATTGCGCTACATGTAAATTTTCGGCAGCTTCAGTCATATGCTCTCTCTCAGCAACTTCAACAAAATATCGTAATTGACGAAGTTCCATTGTACAATCCCCCCAATCATATTGATATTCGATTAATTTAAACTATATCATATATTTTATCAATTCATGAAAGGATAGAAAATACTTTTCGACAGACCCATTTTTTTCTTTCCATAAAAAGGTTTGATACGAATGAAACAATAGTATGTAATCATTCCCTTGAAGCTATCATAAATTATTGATAACAGAACAAGGGGGGAGTGCGATATGTTAGCCGAAGAACATAAGGAACTTCAACGAGCAATTGAGGAAATTACAGAAATTGCTGAAGGATTTGGATTAGATTTTTATCCGATGCGTTATGAAATTTGTCCTGCAGACATTATTTATACATTCGGTGCATACGGTATGCCAACTCGTTTTTCCCATTGGAGTTTTGGAAAACAGTTTTTTAAAATGAAACTTCACTATGACTTAGGATTAAGTAAAATTTATGAACTTGTTATTAATTCAAACCCTTGTTATGCTTTCTTACTTGATTCAAATTCTTTAATTCAAAATAAGCTTATCGTTGCTCACGTTCTAGCTCATTGTGATTTTTTTAAAAACAATGTTCGTTTTAAAAATACAAAACG